>JAKALW010000043.1 GCA_021823945.1 Microcaldota archaeon | reverse complement strand
CGCATCCGGCGTCACTGGATGGACCAGCGATTCGTCCGCCCTGACATGGCAAAATGCCGCATCAGGCGACGGCAGCACGGGATACCTGCGCTTTACCATCAACAGCAATATCAATTGGGACAGGTTCAGGGCTGACGCGAGCCTCACATCCGCGAATACCGCGTATATCGTGTCATTTTGGTACAGGACCTCCGGCATAACAAGCCCCATGCGCGTTTATTCGGCTGATAATTTTGCCACTATGACCAATGTTGTTGCATCCGACATCCCTCTTTCAAGCTCGTGGAAATACGCGTCATTTGTAATAAGCACGAATTCCCTTTCCTATCCGGTATTCGGCTTTATGAAGCCAGGCAACATAGGCTCGGGCTACATCGATGTTGACGGCATCTCGGTTAAAACAGTAAGCACCAACCTTGCAAATGGCTGGCACCACGTTGCCATAACTTCGCCTGCTGACATTGCCGCAAGCAACCTGGCAATAGGCAAGGTGGGGTCGAATTATTACAATGGCGCGCTTGACGAGGTCAGGCTATACAGCCGCACGCTATCAGCTGCGGAAGTGAAACAGCTTTACTTGTCGAACCTTAAGAAAATCAATTCAACGTCATGGGAATTTGTCACCAACCAGACTGGCCTGGCAGCTGGCACGTATTCGTATTATGGCTTTGCGGCGGACACCCTTGGCGCCAACAACACTACGGCGACCAACACATACACGTATTATCCGATAATAATGTCATGGGGTTCTGGCAATGCCAACAACGGTTCAACTGTGACAGCCACAAGCGCATTTGCCAATATCACCTTGGTTACCGTGTCGCAGCTTCGGAACTTTACATTCAACTGGAATGGCACGAATTACGCACAGTACAATGACTCGCTGGTCTTCATGGCGAATTTTGACAATGCGGCAACCTTGGGCGAGAGTTCAGCCAAAGTTGTCGATGTTTCAAGCTCGGGAATTAATGGGACTGTTAACGGAAGCGCCTGGACTGCGAGCGGCAAATACAACGGAGCTTACACTTTCAATGGCTTGAGCAATTCAATCGACTTTGGCAATCCTGCCTCGGCGAATTTTGGCACAACGCTGAGTTTCACAGTGGCTCTGTGGTATAAGATGAACCCGCCTTACAATTACAGCCAGTTTTTTGCCAAGGGCAGCGGCTGCTATGCGACCGGCTTCAGGATGGATGCCGGCTCAACATATGTCGGCTATTGGATGGCAAACGGCACCTATGAGTTCGGGCGGGTGATTTACGGCCGTGCTGTTGACAATTCATGGCATCATGTCGGGGTAACAGTGAACAGGGCGTCAAGGAATGTGTCATTGTACTTTGACGGCCAATACGTGAACTCGACTGTTTATCCAGCAGAGTACAACCTAAGCAGCGCCAACAAGCTGATTGCTGGCGCGGACGTGGCATGCGGCAACCTGTCGAACTTCTACAATGGCTCGCTTGATGAAGTCAGGATGTACAACAGGGCTCTTTCTGCCGCAGAAATGAAACAGCTCTACCAGTCAAACCTGAGGAAAATCGATGCCTCTTCCTGGGAATTCACAATTAACCAGACAAACCTGACATCAGGCTCCTATTCATATGCAGGTTCTGCTGCGGACGTGCAGGGTTATGCATCCACAACAGGGTCCAGGTACATAACCCTTTCGAGCCCGCTGGGAAATGACGTCCCCTATTCCCTCTCAACCATTTCAGGCGGGCAGTTCCTTGTAATCAAAAATGGCGCCAGCTATACTGTGAATTCCTCGGTTCCCATAAATGACAACGTGTGGCATCATGTTGTCGCTACCTACGACAACACCACTATGCGTATATATGTTGACGGTTCGCTTGCCGGGAATGCGTCCTATGGCTTTGGCGCATTGCCAATCAATGGCCTCCCTGTTTTTATCGGGCGCAATTACGACAGCGCCAATGCAAGCGGCTATTTCAATGGCGCTATTGACGAGCTTGCGGCGTTCAACCGTTCACTGAACGCCTCTGAAATACAGCAGATGTACAATTACACAAAGGACGGGCTTGGAACGTATTTCACAGTCCCCCTTGGCGCGGCAGCCACATTTGGCGGCTCAAGCACGAATCTCTCAACAGTCCCAGACCCCTCAAATGTCACCAGCCTTATACTTGAGAAGCCCGGCAAGGGCAGGATTAATTTTCCCCCCACCCATTCGGTCAATACAGTTGCGCAGGATTATGACAACAACGTGGTCATTGACACCGGGTTCGTGTCAGTGAACTCGCCAGCCCTGGACCCGACTTTCAATTCAAGCACAACCATCACAATCAATGCGACCGGCTTGTATTCGGGCTCCGGAACCCCTGGTTTGAAATATTATCCCGGCTTTGCGCCTAACCGTAACACTATTCTGTCATCCGGAACAGTCTGCGCCGCGCCCCGGTGCACTGGCTTGACTTGGAATTCGACAAGCCAAATCCTGACATTCAATGTTACCGGCTTTTCCGGCTATGCGTTGTATGACAACTCTTCTGGCAACATGACTTTTGTCGGTTGGACAAATAATGCCACGCTTGGGATAAACATCACAAGCACGAACCAGATAGCAATCTATACTTCAAGTTCCAAGAACAACAGCGCATTCAGCTTCGTGCCAGTGACGCCGCCTGCGGCAGGCTCGGTCACTCTGATGTCCAATGAAAGCTCGAACACGACTTCAGGCGAGCTTGGCTTCCTTGTTGAAAACCAGGGCAATGTCAATGTCTCAATCACAGTAGCTTCTGACAAGGACGCGGCAGCTTTCATTGGCGGTTCCACTCCTCTTTTCCAGATGTTTGGCGCAGCAAATGAGAGCGGCGCATGCGCTGGGCTTAACACGGGCATGCAGAACCTTGGCGCGTCGGCAATCACAGTGTGCCCGAGCCTGGCTTTCCCGGACGCATATGACACAATCTGGGCTTACATACTATCGCGGATAAATTCTGACAGCCCTCCGCAGGCGAACACTGCAATTCTCACATTCACAAGCACGCAGGTGTAGTGCCGGCGGCGCCGCACCTACGCGCGAACGATGGCGGCCTAGCTACTATATGTTGCTGAAAGCGCGCATCCATTTAGCACATCTCCGCAATCGTTCGGTGCAACATTCATTTCTGGCATCTAAACTTGAAAGAATGCTACATTCACTTCTAACCTTAGTTTCAGGGTTTAATGCTGCATGAAAATTAGCTGTCTAAGGAGTTTCTGCGCAATTTCCCGCCGAAACCCCTGAAAATCACCTTTAAAAATATTTCTAGGCAAACAATACCTACTTGTTATCCCGTCTTACTGCTGTAATTATTTACAGGCATAAAGCGTTTCAAGGGAAAGCAGGAGGGAACATAATGGAAAAGTCAAAGTTCGCGCAGGCAGTGAAACTTGCGCTAGAGGACAAAGGAAAGAAGAAGTTCAAGCAGAGCGTCGAGCTCATAATGAACTTCAGGGGCATAAACTTCTCAAAGCCTGAAAACAGGCTGAACATAGATGTTGTCCTGCCAAAGGGCAAGGGTAAGCCGCAGAAAGTCGTGGTTTTCGCCGAGACAACTGTGGCCCTTGAGGCCAAGAACGCGGGCGCAGAGGAAGTCATAGACGGCCCGGGCATCCCGAAACTCGTTGCGGACCACTCGAGGCTCAAAAACCTCGTGAAGGAGTCCGAGTTCCTCGCCCAGCCAAGCATGATGGTCCTGGTCGGCAAGAACATGGGCCAGGCACTTGGCGCAAAAGGCAAGCTGCCAAAGCCAATTGTCGGCATTAGCACATCCGAAGCCATAAAACAGGCCCGTTCCCGCGTGAAAATCTCTTCAAAGGGCAAGTACCTTCCCGTGGCCCAGTGCCTCGTAGGCTCTGAGGACATGAGCCCGGAGGACATAGTCGAGAACATCGACTCTGTCTACGAGCGCGTAAAGGCGAAGGTCAGCGAGCCCTCGATAAAGTCTGTCTATGTGAAGCTTTCCATGGGCAAGGCGGTAAAAGTCGCTTGAAAGCAATCGTGTCGTGATAATTATGACTAAAATCAAACGCAAAACAGGCGCAGCGAAAATCGAAAGGGCTGCCATATCAAAGAAGAAGTCGCAGGTTGAAACGCTTTCCGCCGAGATAAAGGGCGCGAAGGTCGTGGCACTTGTGTCGCTTTCAAACCTCCCTGACAGGCTCTTGCAGTCCGCAAGGAAAAAACTGAGGGGCAAGGCGGAATTCCACCAGGCCAAAAACACGGTCATCAGGAGGTCTTTGGACGCGGCGGGGAAGGGCGGCAAGCTAACTGAGCTTCTCACGGTCCCAAGCGTCATCATCACAACGGACATGACACCATACTCGCTTTTCAAGTTCTTCAAGGACAACAAGTCGAAGGTGGCGGCAAAGCCGGCGCAAATCGCGCCATTCGACCTCATTGTCCCTGAGGGCGAGACAGACCTCCCGCCGGGGCCAGCGCTGTCTGAGCTCAAGGGCGCTGGGATAAACGTCCAGATAAAGGGCGGCAAGATAGTAGTCGCAAAGGACTCCGTTGTCGCGAAGTCAGGCGCAAAAATCAGCGCGAACGTGGCAAAGGCATTGCAGAAGCTCAACATCCTGCCATTTGAAATCGGGCTCAACATGGTCGCAGCGTACGAAGGCGGCTATGTTTACCTCGCCGACGTCCTAAACATTGACGAGCACCAGCTCAATTCCGACATCGCGACAGCGTTTGCGCAGGGCATGAACCTGTCGATAAACGCGTCGTTCCCGACGTCCGCGAACATAGAAGCGTTGCTTGGCAACGCGTTTGCGCAGGGCAGGAACATAGCGGCTAACGGGAAATTGTATTCAGACTCTACCATCGAGCTATTGTTCTCGGAGGCATTCCTGCAGGGGCTTGCAGTGGGTAAACAGGCCCCGGCATCAGGTGCTGCGGGTTCCGAAGAGAAGAAGGCTTGAAAGTTTGAGTTAAAAAATCAATATACGAGGTAATTATATGAAAGTAGACCCATATTTGCATGCGGTACTCGTGCTTCACGGCGCGGGCAAGGAAATCACAAAGGAATCCCTCACCTCCGTCCTCAAGGCGGCAGGCGTAGAGGCTGACGACGCAAAGGCGAAAGTCCTTGCTGAGGCGGTCAAGGGCGCAAACTTCGAGGAGTTGCTCAAAAACGCAACAGCCCCGGTCGCGGTAGCGGCCCCGGCAGCGGCGGCAGCCCCGGCGGCGAAAAAGGAAGAGAAGAAGGACGAGGCAAAGAGCGAAGCAGCGGCATCGGAAGGCCTTGCATCGCTATTTGGTTAAACCCTTTTTTCTTTTTTATCTTTTTTTTATCTACTTGTAATTTGGATAATTGATCATTACAAGTCGGACAAAATTCTTTTTTGAATTTTGTCCTTTCCTGCTTTTTTTGCTGTTCCAAAGCCTTAGCTGTGCCTAGTGATTGTTCTCAAGCCCGGATTTTCAAATTAGACTGCTTGCTCATGACACGGGGACTTTGAGTAGTATCCCAATGGCGTATCCCGCAAGCGCCGCAAGCCCGCCAATGACGAGCATCTCAATGCCGCTTTTTGCCGGGCTTCCTGTTGTGAGCCTTGCCTTGACCATGCCGGCCATGAAAAGCACGAGCAGGGCTACTCCAAGCGAGGTCAGCATGGCTGCCTGCGCAGAGAGGAAAAAGAACGGCACGAGGGGTATGAACGAGCCTGCGAATGCGGAAACGCAGACAATCATCGCCTCCTTGACGGGATTGACACTTTCAGATTCTGAGAGGTTGAGCTCATCGCGCATCATCTCGCGCAGCCAAAGCTCCTTGTCGGATGTGATGTGCTTGACAATATCCTCAAGCATCTTGCCCTTGAAACCTTTTTTCTCGTAAATCTCCCTTATCTCCTGGACTTCCATGCGGGGTATTTCCTCTATCTCTTCCTTTTCGCGCTTGAGCTGGGCATTGTAAAAGTCCTGCGTGGCCCTGGTCGAAGTATATGCCACGGCGCCCATTGAAAGCGATTCCGCAAACGTTGCGGCCATGCCAGCTATGATTACCATCTGGGAATTGTTTGTCGCCACTGCCACGCCAAGGAGAATACCAAGCACGTTTACCAGCCCGTCCTGGCCGCCGAGAACCACCTGCCTTATCGTGGTGCCCAGGCTTGACCCGTTCTGGAGGTCGTACTGCCTGATTTCCTTCCTGTGCTTTTCCCGCTCAGTGAGAAGCTCGATTTCGTTTTGCCCTTTTTTCATTTTTCCATTCCTTGCCGTTTCCTTTGTCTTTGACAGCAAGCCATATATATCTGCAAATGCTTATATTACTCATGCGCGAACCAGCAGTGGCAGGCTCGTTCTACCCTTCGAAAAGGGAAGACTTACTGGGCATGCTTGAGTCCTACTTTGGCATGGCAGCCAAGATGGCAAAGCCGGTTGAATGCATAGCCGGTATTTCGCCCCACGCGGGGTATGTGTATTCAGGCTCTACCGCGGCTGGGACTTTCAATTCCATGTCCAATTTGAAAAAGGCGAAAACAGTGGTCTTCATCGGCCCGAACCACACGGGCATAGGCACGCCCGTCTCGGTCTCGCTTGAGGACTGGCAGACCCCGCTTGGGATTTGCAAGTGCGACCATGCGCTTGCGGAAAAAACAATCTCCAATTCAATGGTGTGCAGGTACGACGAGTCGGCGCACGCGGCGGAACACTCAATCGAGGTCCAACTGCCCTTCTTGCAGTTTTTGAATCCAGATGCCAAAATAGTGTGCATTTGCATGGGCGACACGCGGCTTGCGGTTGCCCAGGACCTTGCGGCATCCCTTTCTAAATCAATATCCGGAGCAAAGGACACGCTTGTCATAGCAAGCTCCGACTTCACGCACTACGAGAGGGCAGAAGTGGCAAAGGCGAGGGATGAGGCGGCAATCAAGTTGATTGAAAAGCTTGACATGGAAGGGTTTTCAGGCGCGTGCGACACCAATGGATGGACAATTTGCGGCCACGGGCCAATAGCCGCGCTTTTGGGATACGCGCGCGCAAAAGGCTTAAAAAAAGCCAAGCTGTTAAAATACACTAATTCAGGCGTGGCGACTGGCGATTATTCATCAGTAGTCGCGTATTCAAGCATAATATTCCCGAATGCGAAAAAATAGGAACGAGTCATAAAATATGGAAAAAATTGCCACGTACGCCTTGACTGTTGTCTGTTTCTTGCTTTTTTTTGAAAGCCTTGCCTATTGCGCATATCCGAGCGGGCTCATAGCATACTGGTCCTTTGACAATAATGCCTCGAACCTCATAAGCGGAGTGAGCGCGACAAACAACAATGCGTTGAAGACAATGTTCGGCAAGACAGGCGGCTCGTATTATTTCGACGGCTCTTCAGGGAACTATCTGAACTCCACAATCAGCTATGCTTTGAACTCGCCATTCACCTACATGGCGTGGGTGAAAAAGCTAGGCGGCCCTGACAATTCAGTGATTTTCCACACAAGCCAGGCAGCTGACTATTCAGACGGCTCCATGATTTACGCCGATACAAACGCAAATTGCAATTACCGCAATCCCGCTGACCAGCTTTTGGGCGCGGGACCTCTGCCCCTGAACCAATGGGTTTTTGTCGCCTGCGTCTTCAACGGCACCCACATGCTTTCATACAACAATGGCTCATACCAGTACAATCTCAAAGTCAATGTCAGTTCCAATTCGGTCACAAGGGTCAATTTCGGCAAGAGGCTTGAAAACATCCAGTATTTCAACGGCACAGTTGACGAGGTCGCGATTTTCAACAGGGTTGTGAACGCGTCCGACATATCGCAATACTACCAGAACTCGCTGAACGGCACTTGCGATTATTTTGGCGACTGCTACAATGCAAGCATAGCGCTTTCCGGCTCAAGCATTGGAAATGGCGGCGCAACCGCCAACAATTACGTTTTTGCGAATTACAGCATCAACAGGACTTACCTTAATTCTTTAACATAGGAGCGCGCTAATACTCCGCCCTTTAGGGTGGGGATACAGCGCGCACCACCTTATTTTTAAAACAAGTAATATGTTCTTCAGCAGCGGCGCTGCCGCCTTCGGCGGCACATTAGTGTC
>JAKALW010000042.1:4307-8134 GCA_021823945.1 Microcaldota archaeon | reverse complement strand
AAAGGTCTCGGAACTCATAAACACCAGCTCCAAGCAGGCGGAAGTCACGCTGGAATTCGCCGGCGAGAATCAGTTTGAGATAAAGAGGGCGATAAGGCCCGACGGCAAGATTGCGTACAGGCTCAATGGCAAGAAGACCACAAGGACCGGATTGCTCGAGGCATTGCGCCCCGCAAGGATTGAGGCTGGCACGCACAACATAATAGCCCAGGGTCAGGTCCAGCAGATTGTGGAGATGAATGCCAAGGAAAGGAGGCAGATTGTCGATTCCGTCGCGGGCATATCCGAATACGAGGAGAAGAAAAAGGAGGCCATGGGCAACCTCGACAAGGTCGAGGCGCGGATACGCGAGAACGAAATCCTCATGGCCGAGAAGGAAGGCTACCTCAAGCAGCTCGAGCACGAGCGCGACGACGCCATATCCTTCACAGAGGCGCAGGGGAAGCTCAAGTCCGCCAGGGCAACTTTGCTTTCCCGCGAGCTTGAGAAAATCAAGGCTGATTTCGAGAACACGAGCGGCAAGATTGCGAAGATAAACGCCCAGATAGAACTCAAGAAAGCCGAACTTGGCAAAGTCGAGGCAGAGATAAAGAAACTTGAATCCTCAAAGGAGGAAATAACCAGGAAAATCAACGACCTCTCGCGGAAGAACACCCAGATGCAGGCAGTGGCGACTTTGAAAGCCAAGATTGAATCGGCAAAGCAGTCGTTTGTCGAAAAGCTCAAGACAGCCGAGACGCTTGCGCAAAGGATATCGGGCTTCGAGAAGGCTAAGCAGGGCATAGAGGCGGAGATTTCAGGGCTTGAGCTTGAAGTTTCAAAGGCGCGTGCCGAAGCGGACGGCATCCAGAAGAGGATTGACGAATACTCAAAAAAAATCCAGTCAAGCACCGCCCAGGGCAAGCTTGACACGCTCAAGTCTGAAATCGGGCTCATATCCGCAGAAATAGAGCAGGAGAAGCTTGACTTTGGCAAGCTGCAGGGCGAAATCCAGACAATAGAGCAGCTCGCGCGCGTTAGGGGCGAGGAGCTCGAATCGCTCAGGCTCTCATTGGGGCAGTCGTCAGGCAAGGGCGAGAAGCTCCAAAACGAGATTGCGTCGGTGAAAAAGGACATTGACGCCTATTCAAAGGACATTGAAAAGCTGTGGGCAAGGGAGAGGGAGATAAACAGGCTCATCCCCGACCTCGACAGGAAAATCCTGGACTTCAGGGAAAAAATGGCGGTGGCGCGCGTCAATGCAGCGCCGCAAAGCGCCAATCCCGCCCTTGGCGCGCTCAGGGAGATGTCGTCCGCCGGGATGCTGAAAGGCTATTACGGGACAGTGTCCGAACTCATCAAGTTCGATGCTGATTACGCGACTGCGATAGAGTCGGCGGCAAATGTAAGGCTCAACCACGTGGTGGTGGACACGACGGACACCGCCTCAAAGGCCATTGATTATCTCAAGAAAAGGAAGGCCGGCAGGTGCACTTTCATACCCCTTGACAGGATAATCGGCGCCACAAGCCAGGAAACCGAAGCCCTGCGCAAGAAAGAGGGAGTGCTTGGCACGCTTTTGGAATTCGTCAGATTCGACCAGAAATACTACGGCGCGATGTCATTCGCGTTTGCGGACACGCTCGTGATAGAGAACATAGCGGTTGCCAAAAGCATAGGCCCGGGCAGGGCGAGGATGGTGACCTTGGACGGCGAGCTTTTCGAGAGGTCGGGCACTGTCACGGGCGGGTTTTTGAAAGCCGCCATTACCGCGCGGGCAGTCATCGAGAAGCTCGAGTCTGACCTCGCAGGCGCGAAAGGCGAGCGCGACGGGCTCGGCGGCGAGCTTGAAAGCATCAGGTCTGACATGGCCAAAAAAAGGAAGGACATTGCGCAGCTTGAAATCATGAAAAAGACGCTGGAACTCGAGCTTGGGAACGAGGGCAACGCCGAGAACAAGGTTGCTGACGACAAAAAACGCATCGCGGCGCTTGTTAAGCAGATTGCAGAGTTCGCAAGCCAGAAAAATGACAAGGAAAACGAGTTTGACAGGCTTGAGAAAAGCATTTCAAAAGCTGAAAGCGAGCGCAAGAAGACCGCAGACCAGATAGGCGAGCTGGAGTCTAAGTCGAAAAGCGAGACTTCCGAGGCGGAGAAGGAATACTCTGCCCTGCTTGCGAGAAAGTCCGACCTTGCGGGCACGCTGAAAGCCAACATGGCAAAGCTTGAGATGCTCTCAAGCCAGCTAAAGGGGCTATCAGGCGACAGGGACGGGTCCAAATCCGAGCTTGCGGGCCTGAAGAAGAGGATTGGCGAGCTTGAGGCGGAGACAAAGTCCGACATTGACGACCTCAAGAAAAGGGAGTCCGAACTTTCCGAGAACAACAGCGTCATTGAGAGGCTGTTCACAAAGGCCAAGGAGCTTGACGCCGCGATTTCTGAGGCAGGCAGGAAAAAAGGCGCGCTTGACGCGGACATAGCGTCCATGTCGAGGAACAAAGGCGACCTGGAGATAACAAAAGCAAAGGCCGAGGCGAGGATACCCGACCTGTCTGGCGAGTTCGAGCAGTACAGGGACGTCCAGAAAATGGAGGGCACGAAAGAGGAGCTGACCGCGATTTCCAAGGAATCAGAGTCAAAGATGAACTCCCTCGGAAGCGTGAACCTTGCGGCGCCGAAGGCTTATGAGGAGAAGAAAAAGGACATTGACGACGTCAGGGCCAAGCTTGACAAGCTCGCCGAGGAAAAAAACGCCGTGTTCGCCATGATGGACGAGATTGAAACCAAGAAGCACAACATATTCATGGAGACTTTCAAGTCTATATCGGACAATTTCAGGAAGATTTTCGGCTACATATTCAAGGGCGAGGGCATGCTTGTGCTTGAAAAGCCCTCCGACCCGTTCAATGGCGGGCTTTCAATGAAGGTCACGGAGGAGACGCCATCAGGCAGGAAGGACAGGTACATCGAGTCAATGTCTGGCGGCGAGAAGTCCCTGCTTGCCATCATATTCATATTCGCCATGCAGACGCACAAGCCCTCGGCATTCTACATACTCGACGAGGCCGACGCCGCGCTTGACAAGGAGAACTCCAAGAAGCTCGCCCAGCTTGTCAAGCAGATGTCGCAGTCTGCCCAGTTCATCGTGGTCACGCACAATGACTCCATGCTCTCGGCAGCCGACGTGGTGCTTGGCGTTACAAAGACTCCGGAAGGCTCCCAGATTGTCGGGATAAACCTGAGCGGAAGGAAAATCAGCCTGCCAATGGCCGCAGCGCCAGTTGAGCCCAAAGGGCAAAGGAAAATAGTGCCAAAGGGCGGGGCGGAGAAGGAAGAGGCCGAAGAGGACTTCACTGACGCGGAAGACGAAAAGATAGAGGAATGAAAGCTTCTGTCTTTTTTGCCTATTTCCGATTTGAAGAAATGGCTTACAAGGTGGCAAAAAAACGTGATGCGCAGGATTCAATGCCACGAATGCCCATGTCAAAAAATGCGTGCAGCGCCTTTGTGTCGGATAGTACATTCCTAACCCATGCTTCTGTCTTTGGAGTATGATACCATGAAGTGTCAAGAATGATATCCGTTGGCTTGAAGTAGTTATTTTTTATTGCATTTGAAACGGAATCTCTAACCGCGGAGAGGTATTTCGAACGATATTCAGGCGTAAGGGGTATTTTTGACGCCTGATTTCTTTCAAGAACACCATTATGAAAAGGAACAAACAAGCCATTAAGAGTTTCAAAGCGCGGGATGCCGTTTCTCATATCCTGTCTCTTAGAGCCGTGCATTAAGCGAAGGTAATACTTTGGCAACAATCGCCCTTGCGAACTTTTCATCAAGAATAGGTT
>JAKALW010000042.1:0-4297 GCA_021823945.1 Microcaldota archaeon | reverse complement strand
TAGGTTCTAACCGTAGTGATGGATTATGCAGCAATCCTTCAGAACCCCGCCTGAAATAATTTGGTGCTAGAACTCGTGATTCTGCTTTAGCAGAAAATAAGGAAGTAGAACCTGTCAGAACAGTCATCAGGGCTCCCTCCCATATGCCTTTTGAACATATTTCTTCAAATATTCAAAAGCATCCTTCACGTTTTGCTTGTAAGCCTCAGCGTCCTTCACGTTTTCAGGCTCTGTGTATTCATGAAAATTATCTTCGTGTTCTTTAGACACCCATTGAAAATAGGGATTTCGTGTGCCTAATGCTCTGAATAAGTAGGCGCGTTCCTTTTGTTCAGGAGTTCCAAACTGACCAAGACCTAGCCTACCGATTCTTTTGTCAATTTCCTCACTGAATTCTCGGACGATATAATCCTCGGGACTCATAATTGATTCCAGACCGAAATCATAAAACTTTTTATCGCCTTGAATAATACTTGATTTCTTTTTGACAAGCACTTCCAATATCTTCATTGTCTCCTCAACAGTCGGCGCGCACGCTGCCTTATAGTAATAGTAATCCAAAATGTCCATGTACAGCCGCGTGTCCTTGATGACTTTTGCAGGATATTTGCCCTCAATGGATTTCCAGACGGCTTCCTCTTTCTGTTTTTCTTTTTCAAACGTGTTCATTTTTCCACCCCAAAACAGGTTTTGGGAAAGCACAAGCATGCCGGCCCAGAGATTTGGCGTTTTGCCAAGGTAATTTCAAAGGTAGGTCGCAAAATGGTTTGTGCCAAGGCAGCATTCCGTGGTCATGTTTGCGTGCTTCAAAAAATCTGTCTTGGCGGTTTTGGAATCCTTCATTGCCTTTATTATGCCTGAAACTGCACCCAATTTGAAATTCCCGGCACCAAACAGCATATCACCAGCCTGGAAATTAATTGACTTTGAACTAATGTCCGCGATAAATGACTTTTTTATCGATTCAAGTTGGGCGCGGGTTGTTGTTTCCAAAAACGCCTTGCTTAGATCAGGAGCAGCAATTTTTCTGTGACTCACAACACCGTCTTTAATGCTCTTCAAGATAATATTTCCTGCCTCGTACTTGTGCGGGATGAAACTGCACGCAAAAGCAAACTCATAAAGTGTCCTGTCAAGAGTTCCTGAAATTCTTGCATATTCAACAGCATCGAAAGTGCCGCGGGAATAGAGGTTTTGCTTGTTCCAATAGAAATTCGTATTATAATACAAATCAGGGTTATCAGGCTCAAATGAATCCATCTGGATATTATCTGAAATCGAAGGCACATGCGAATTAGTATTCCGGTTGCCGATTGCCAAAGAAATATCCTTTAGCACATCATTGATATAGGCTTTATCTTTCAATGAGTTCGATTCAAAGGGTTTCACCGCGCCTTGAACCTCGCCATGAGTTTCAATGCCTTCGAATATTTTATGCGAGGAACTGCCGTATTTAATGATGTTTAACTGTACGCGCCGATGTATTTCCATTGACATATTTGCCGCGGCGCTTGATTCCCTTTCCAAAAAGAAGAGGGAGTTGATAGAAGGGCCCAATGGCGAATGATGTCCATGCGCGGAAGACAAAGACATGCATGCCTGAGCCACATTTGGAGCTTTCAGGGAATCATTTGTTTTCAACAATGTCAGCAAATTGCTGCACAACGCCATGCGATAGAAAGGCGGCAAGCTTGGAACAGCGTAGGATAGAAGTTTCAAAGTGCCGACATAGTTATTCCTATTGAAATCCGATTCAAAATCCTTGAAAATGTAATTTCCCAGATTAATGTCTGATTTCACAACTTGCATGCTTGCGCCATACCTCCCGAGAATGCCATAATAGGTGTTTAACTCTTCAAAATACAACGGCAGACTTGCGGGCAAGTTGGACATGCCAGGCGCATTACGGAACAGTGTTTCCACATTCAGGTTATTGGAAAAATACCTTTGCATTAGGGCAGTTTCTCCGCCAAAGAGCGATTCATAGGGTTGGAATTGCTTGAGTGCAAGCAGTTCATCCCGAGTCAGCGCCAGATGCGCTTTATGAATGAGTCCCAGAATAAGGGCGGATTTTACAGAATCAGCCATGTTGGGATTTGAGTTTGGCAGGCTGTTTTTGTCAAGATACATTTCTGCGGCAGCTTGGAGAACCAGTTTATTATACGTGCCAGCGAACACAGTATCAGATTTGGGTATCGGATTCATTGCCAATACAATAATCTTATTTCCTTTGTTGTCAAGATGGATTGGGCCGTCGAGTGTGGATGTTATCGTCCTATAATAGTTATAGGGTGCATTATTGTCAATTGAGGATTTAGAGTATTTTGTAACAAAATCCCTGTATTTTTCACTGTCTTTAGACTCAATGCAGATTACATCAGGAGGACTGGTCACTCCTGTTTTGCCATATCGCACTAAATCAAAGTAGGAAAAAACATTCGCGGCCAGCGCAGACGCACTGCTAGAATACAAATGGGAATTGCTTGTAAGAGTATTGATAGCCTCAAGAATACGGCCTTTCTGGTTAGGCGGATACAGAACTGTAGGATTGCTTCTGTGAGCTTGAAGTTGATGCAAATACGAAACAAGCTCGGAAGTCAAGGCATTGGCAGTTGCAGACTGGTGCTTATAACGAACAATTTCACTTCCAAGCTCAAAAACATGATCGCCAGAGAATTCAAGAATATCATCCAATTTTTTCTTTACCGCGAGGCTGTTTTGCGCGATAAATGTATTTGTATCGTATTTGGTCGGCGCAGCTGAAAACTGCCGCGCTATGTAACCTATCCCAAGCACGCTTTGGAGAGCATCAATGATTTTAACATAATTCGCATATGAGCCCAAACCTGCTTTATCTATTCTTTCCAAAGAAGCATCATACTTGTTTCCATGGATTTGCCTGAAAACACGCCTTGTCATGAACTCTACAAAACCGTCATTTAACCATTCCAAATTTTGCGTAACTATTCTGCCATCAGGAGACTTATAATTTATATCCTTGAAAACACCATAATGATGGAGAATCTCATGATAATTAGTCATAAAAATACAGGCAATAATAGCATCAGAATCTTTGCCAAGTTCTTTGTTTATCCTTAATTTTATTTTCATGACATTGATTGCAGATATGTTTTCAGTTAAATCAGTGGGACCAGAATATTTTGTAACTGAATAACCAATGCCAAGATTGCCCGGAACAAAATTTTGAACATCTCCAACAAACCTGGCAAAATCTTTCTCCTTTTCAAAAATCAAAACTTCAAATTCAGGTTTAGACGTTGACCCCTGAAGATGATAATTTATTACATAACGGCCCTGCCTTATACTGGAATTCAAATCTGTGTGCCCTGTAGACTGCTAATTATCAATTGGCTCTTTCTGTTTATCTTTGTCTTTGTCCTTTTTCGGAAAGAGGTTTGAAGAATTAATTACATTTATTGGTTTTTCTGAATTGAATCTGGTTGCGCCTTCCTTTGAGATATTGTAAAGATGGATAAACTGTCGAACAATATTTTCGCGCGCTTTTTCCAGTAGCGGCATCAACTTTGAGAGATAGCTATCCCTGAAGCTGCGCGTATTACCTTGGGTAAAACGGATATCCAATGCTATTTCTCCTGAAATCATTGTAACCTACTCATAAACTAAACTACCAGCTGATTGCTTATGGTTCCCTGCCATACATTTTGAGGCAATATTCCTTCATTGCAAGATAATAGTGCCAATCAACTTTCCTAGTGTAAGGATCAAGCAAATTCAACTTGCCGTCTTTTTCATCCCAGTGATAGCCGCCAGGAATGCTATTTTCAACACGAATTGGATTGTAACTGCGCCAACTACTTTCCAATGCCTCAGATCGCATACTAGGATACCAACCGCTCAAGTCCCTTTGTTTTTCCTTGTCAAAACACTCATTAAGGCGTTTTTCCTGAAGGGCAAGGATTTTCTTGCCTACTTCCAATGTAGGCGATACCGTGTATTTCGCCCAGTAATAGTCCTCTATGTCCATAAGGAGAAGAACTTTTTTTGCTTCTTCAGTATTACTGCGCAAGGTTACCTTATCGCGCATCTGTTTCCTTTCAGTGACAATTGAATGCATCGAACTGTCAAACTCTTTCCTATCGTAATCATCAGGCGCGAAGGGCTCGAAAAAGCCAAATTTGTCGGGTTTTTGGAAGTTTTTATTTTTTGAAGCCAATTTGTCCATGAACACACCCCAATAATCCTTTCTCCACCTGCGATATATCCTCCAAACTGGTATAAATAGCAGATAAATGCCCGAAGGATTGCCTTTCGTCTC
>JAKALW010000041.1 GCA_021823945.1 Microcaldota archaeon | reverse complement strand
ATATGCCTGCCCTAGTGGATTCATACTCCCCTGCTCAAATAAAGCGAATTGTCTCTAAAATCCACAAGGAGACGGGCGGCTATTTTTTGAACTATTTTGGCAGCCAGAGGTTTGGCTCCCTGCGCCAGAACACGCACAAAGTCGGCATGCACATGCTAAAGGGCGACTTCAAGGCCGCGGCTGAGGAGCTACTTATTGGCGACGGCGGGGCTGAGCCTGAGGCATACAAAGTTGCGCGCAAGGAGCTTGCAAAGGACATGGATTTCAAAAAGGCGCTTTCAACTTTTCCAAATCATCTGGTTGGCGAGCGCCACCTGATTTTGCACCTTGCGTCAAACCCTTCGGATTACATTGGCGCATTTAGGAAAATCCCGAGAAATACGCTCCTTCTCTTTGTTCATGCTGTCCAGTCGCACATATTCAATTCTGTTTTGGACATGAGATATGACGCAAATGATTTCAAGCCTGAATTGGAATCAGGCGAGCGCTACTGCGCTGTTAAAAACGGTTTTTTCCTCTCGGACGTTTTCGCGCCTGTCATGGACAAGAAGTCGGGCGGGAAAAACATTGCATTGCGCCTTCTTGGAAGCGAGGCTAAGAACCTGAGCGATTATGAAAAGGAAATGCTTGACGGCCTTGGAATCAAGCCGTCAGACTTTGCAATGCCCCAAATGCCAGAGCTATGCGCGAAGGGGAGTTTCAGGTGCGCCTATGCGTCATGCGTTGATTTCAAATTTGGCACACGATGTGGCCTGCCTGGCTCAAATGAGCGCGGTGTTCCAGCTAATGAAAAAGATGAAATGGTCGCATCGTGTGAAGGCGAGTGGTTCGAGTTCTCGCTCCAGCCCGGCTCCTACGCGACAGTCGCGTTGCAGGAATATATAAAAGAAGAGAAAAAACACTAACGCAACAATCCTTTCATTGCCTGCCCAGTTAGTTTGCTGCCCTATATGCTGATTTTTCCTAGCCGAGTGTGCAATTGGCCTTGTGCCTAGCACAACTTTGCAATTGCCCTTGGCTAACCCAATTTGTAATTGTCCTTGAGCCCCGTGAAGATTACCATTGCCTTGATTGTCTTCTCGCTGCCTTCCTGCGACCTCGCGCCAAGTATGACGTTCGCGTCGTCGGGCACGTGGGCTGTCAGGCTCTCGGCTATCAGGTTGGCGTCGCCCAAAGTCAGGTCCGGGCCGCCTTCCAGGTGAAGCAATACGCCAGCTGCGCCAGAAGTGTCAATGTTTAGGAGCTTGTTTGAAAGCGTCGCCTCGATTATTTCCTCGTTGCGGGCAATGCCTGACGCCTCGCCAAGGGACATCATGCTCACGCCGCCATTTTCAAGTATTGAGCGCAGGTCGGCAAAGTCGAGGTTTATAAGCGACGGTTCGAGTATTGTCTGTGCAATGCCCATGACCGCCTTTGCGGTTATGTCGTCCACAAGCTCGAATGCCTTTTCAATCTGGACATTTGGCGCCCAGTCGAGGAGCCTGTTGTTGTCTATGATTACGATTGTGTCGGAGGAGGCCTTCAGCTTCTCGATGCCCTCCTTTGCCTTTGCGAGCCTCGCCCTTTCAAGCTTGAAAGGATACGTCACAAACGACGCCACGAGGCAGCCGTTTTTCCGCGCAATGTCGGCAATCACGGGCGCGGCGCCAGTGCCAGTCCCGCCGCCCATGCCGGCCACGAGGAACAGCAGGTCTGTGCCCTCAAGCTCCTTTTCAATGTCCTCGGTGGAGTTGAGCGCCGCCTTCATTGCGACTTCGGGGAACCCGCCCGCGCCAAGCCCGCTTGTGACTGACTTGCCAAGCAGTATTTTTTTCACGTCGCCCTTTATGGTGTTGAGGTGCTTCTGGTCAGTGTTGGCGGCAATCATCGGGACCTTTGCGGAATGCCCCTGCTTGGACATCCTGCTGATGGTATTGCACCCTGCGCCGCCAACGCCCATAATCTTGATTTTGGGCCCGAAGAACTCGTCGCCGCCGCCTCCAGCCTCTTCTTTTTCGAAACCGAACATATCCAACACCGCCTTATATCCGCGCGCCCGAGATACCTCATGCGATACTTGGCTCTTCCTGCGCGCACGCATGGCTCCTTTTCCCTATTTTCCTTACAATCCTATATTATTTCATAATTATTATAACCCATTCTATTCCGCCTTTTAGCCCCCAGTTTCCAAGCGAGATGGCGTTTGCGCAATTTCTCCCGCGCGCGCACGCCTGCCCCAGTCGGTTTTTCCCGGGCTTTTGGAGCATCTTTTGCCCCATTGCGCCCGGACTGGGGTTTTCCGAATGATTTTTAAATAAATAAACCGAATATCTACCCTACGCAAACCACATGCTGACAATTTTGCCCGAACCAAGGTGCGTGGCTGCAACAAGCCATTTGGGCAAATGCTTCTTTGTCGCAAACCAACAAGGTGTATATTATGAAGATAACAATCCCCGCCATAGTTGAGGGCGGAAAAGCGACCGCAGGCCCGCCTTTGGGCCCGGCACTCGGGCCGACGGGCATGAACATAGGCCAGATAATCGGCGCCATCAACGACAAGACCAAGATTTATGCGGGCCTCAAAGTCCCGATAAAAGTCATTGTCGACAAGGACGCGAAGGCCTATGAAATCGAGGTGGGCTCCCCGCCCACAGGCGAGCTCATAAAAGGCGAGATAAAAATCCAGAAGGGCAGGAAGGAGAAGGGCCAGGTTGTCGGCGACATGACTTTTGCGCAGGCAATCAAGGTCGCGAAGATGAAGCAGGGCGGCACCCTCGCAAAGAGCCTGAAGGCAGGCGTCAACGAGGTGCTCGGCACATGCGTCTCGCTTGGCGTCACGTGCGAAGGCAAGGACCCCCGCGAGATAATCAAGGCGGTGAATTCCGGCCAGTACGACTCCCAGCTCAAGGCGGCATGACTATGAAAAAGCCCCTTTTTTCCATTTTTTTCATTTTTATTCTTTTCTCATTAGCATATCCCGTCGCTGTCTGGAAAAAGGACACGGGGCATCCGGCAATCTCATTTTCACTCTGTTCGGGCACTGCCTATGTGGGCTTCTCGGACGGCACAGTGAGCGCGTTCCAGTCTTCCGACGGGCAGGAAACCTGGTCAGTCGCGCTCCCGAATTACCAGGTCCCCTCGTCGCTTGCCTGCGACGCTGAAACTGTCTACGCGGGCACGAAGTCTGGCTCCATCGTGATGCTCGTGCCTGGCACTGGCGAAGTGAAAGGCGCAATCACGCTCTCGCGCAATTCTACGTCCGGGTACGTGACAAGCATCACCGTGGTGCCCCCATACATTTTCGCAAGCTCATATGGCGCATACCTTGTCAACCCGCAGGCAGGCGCCATCAGGTGGTCATACCCAACCCCTTCAATCTCTTCGCCTTTGGGCTTCTCGCAGGCAAGCGTGTTTTTCGAGTCCAATGGCACGATGTACTCGCTTGACGCCAACACCGGCTCGCTTGGCTGGTCCGCGCCAATAGCCCCGACTTTCCTTTCGGCGCCGTATTATTCGCAAAACCGCGTTTACATGGGTGCGACCTCGAACTCCCTCCATGCCTTCGACACAATCAAGGGCGCCGAGCTTTGGGAATATGAGACCGCGGGCTGGGTGTCGTCCACGCCAGTGGCATACCTGGACCTGGTATATTTCGGCTCCAACGACCATTACGCATATGCAGTCACTTCCGCAGGCGCGCTTGCGTGGAAGTTCAAGACGGGCGAGGCAATCCAGTCCAGGCTCCAGATTGTGTCTGGCAAGGGAAGCCAGAAGCTTCTCGCATTCACCTCGAATGACGGCTATCTTTATCTTCTCGACCCTGCAACCGGCTCCCTTTACCTGCGCACGCAGGTCGGCGGGCCGTCCAGGTTCTTCGCGCCAGTGGACGGCGGAATGCTCGTGGTTTCTGACGACGGCGGGATAGGCGTGTATTCCCTGGATTCGGGATGCAATTTCGACTTGCCCGTGGCAAACGAATACGTCAACGCCGCCAAGGTCCACGTCTATGGCACGGCATTTTCCGGCTCGGGCGTATCCGAGGTGCAGCTGCGCGTCAATGGCGGCGACTGGCAGCCGGCAGTGGGCGCGTCGAACTGGAGCTTTTCTTTCGACCCGGGGGACATACTGCCGGGTCCTTTCATTGTGGAATGCAGGGTGCTTGATTCTTCAGGCAAGATAGAGACGGGTATATATTCGTCCCTGCCGCTTGTGAAATCCACGCTTGCCAAGCCCGAAACCATGAATGTCCGCTTTGACCCGTGGTACATAACCTCCCAGCAGCCAGTGAATATCTATGTAACTGACAGCGCGGGCGATTTTGTCGAGGGCGCGACGGTCAAGTTCGAGGACAAGACGTACACCACCGGCTCGAAGCCCCTGGAAATCATGCCAATGACGAGGG
Organism: Microcaldota archaeon; assembly: GCA_021823945.1. Taxonomy (GTDB): domain Archaea; phylum Micrarchaeota; class Micrarchaeia; order Anstonellales; family VGKX01; genus JAKALW01. The sequence goes on along the minus strand of JAKALW010000041.1, from coordinate 3,763 downwards.
GGCAGGAATTCGCAGTGGCGGACAAGCTCGGGTATGTCGAGGCGCAGGCGATATTTTACAACATGACAACCGACAGCAGCAACCTTGTCCTGCCTGGAGTGATGGCAGTGCTGATGTTGCTGGTCATATATGTCTTCTTCCTGCGCAGAAAGGGCGGCGAGATTGCGCCCAAATAAAATGATTGCGCAGGCTGGCATTCCAAGGCACGGCTGCAAAAGCAGGGCGGCCGCGCATCTGCCCCTCCCCGCCCGGGTCTGCGGCATTGCGGTTTCAATATGTCTTTCAACGCGTCAAACTGGTGATATTTATGGCTCAAGGCACTCTAATCCCAGACGGGTTCTCAGACCTCGCGGATTTCTGGAAATCCGGGAATTCCTCAATCCTCGCATACCTGAAAAGGCATTATGAAATTCCAGCGTTCCCGCAACTTCCCAGGAAAAGGCATCTGGAGGGCAAGGCGGTTTCAAAGGCATACCCTATCCAGGGCATATTGAAATACCACGGTATTTGCGACTGGGAATGGAGGACGACATTCATGCCCTCTGTCTCGCTCAACAATGACGCGGCTTACACAATCACGTCAGTGGAATTCGACCTGGGCCTCGAATCCGACAGCGTGGAAATCAATGGTGCCCAGGCGCAGGGCAGGGAAACAGACCGCGTCACACAGCTGCTTGACAAGATACGCTTTTACGCGGGCGCTAAAACCCACGCGCGCGTGGTGTCGAAGAACATCACGAAAACAAAGAAGACAGGCAAGGGGCTTGGGACTTCCGCGTCCGCCTCTGCCGCCCTCGCCACCGCGGCAATCAGCGCGGTTTGGGGCGAGGATTACGCCAGTAACCCGACTTTAACGTCTACATTCGGGCGCCTGCTTGCGGGCAGCGGCTCGAGAAGCGCGGCGGGCGGCGTCGCGCTCTGGCTCTCATATGCGGGCATTCCGCACGAGGATTCCTTTTCAGTCAGGCTCGACAATCCGCCTGGCAAGCCCAGGTTCGATGACATGCGGCTTGTCACAATCCCAATTGATTCCAGGATAAAACTCAAGACAGAAGTAGCGCATCACCATGCCCCATTATCCCCTTTCTTTAAGGAGTGGGCTAAAATGCGGAAAAATCAAATGCAGGATTTCTTCAAAGTCCTTGAAAATGACGACTGGGAAGGCATGGCGAAGATGGCGGAGGCGGACACATTGCTTTTGCACTCTGTCACGATGGGGCATTTTGTCGAGGTCGCCTGGGAGCCTGAGACGCTCGCGCTCATGCGCATGTGCGGCACTCTTCGCGACTCCGGCACGCCGGTGTATTACTCCATTGACACGGGGCCGACTGTGGTCCTCATGACAGACAGGAAGGGCGTGAAAAACGTCATTTCCGGAATCGAGGAGGTCAAGCGCCATTACGGCTTCGGCCTCGAATATGTCGACGGGAAAGTCGCGGGCCCAAGCGTGCTTGTGGACAAGTACGAGTAGGAAATCCCAACTTTCTCTTCTTCCCTATTTTTCTTCCATTTTTAATATCTATTTTTGAACCCTGGCTCACGCTAGGTTTTTTTGAAAAAATGAAGAAAAAAAGAACTGCCCCTCGCCCAAAATTTCAAAGGGGGGTGAAGGGGAAATCAAGGAAAAACCGCGAGGGGGGTGCAACCCCCCTATGAGGTTTGTCTATTTCACGTCTGCGGCTTTCTGGTGTATCTTGATGATGTCAGCCTTGATTGTTACAGGGATTGGCACCGCGACATCCGTAAGCTCTACAGTCACGGTCTCCCTGTTCTCGTCAATCCTGATGATTTTGGCCTTTTCGCCCTTGAACGGGCCGGACATCAATTCCACAATGTCGCCTTTGCCAAACGACATCACTGCCGGCTTTGCAGCCTCAATCAGGCTGTCAAGCGCCGACAATTCCATGCTTTTTGAGAGCAGGCCGCGGATGTGCGGTATCTTCATGCCCGCCTGCCTTACCGTGACCTCGTCCGCCGCCTCGACAATGAGGTAGCCTTTCAGGTCCTCGAAAAGCGCAATCGAGTATATGGGGAGCTTTTCCTTCTCCACCCTCTTGGCAAGCATTTCAGCGACTATCTTTTCCTGCCCCGCGGTCAGCCTGTAAGTGTACAACATAGCAATCTAAACCTCGCAATATCGAATAATTACAAATTCAAGTCCTTCCAAAACTCAGCCGTTTATGAGCTTCATTATCGTGTGTATGAGCGCGCCAATGACGCCTATGGCAATCATGCCAAGCCCAGTGATTTTCGCCATCTTGGCGAATTCCTTTTCCTGCGGCCTGTACGCCACGTTCAATACCCTAATCGACCTTTGGTAAAGCTCGCCTACGAATTCAAACATACATATCACCATGGCAAATTTCCTAGTTTATGAGGTCCAGATCAAGGTCCTCGACTGTTGCCGGCGCTTTCGGGTCGTCGACTTTGTACTGCGGGAATTTGGCGCCAGCAAGCACCACCAATACCCTGAGCGATGATTTCTTGAGGTCCTTCTCGACCCTCGCGCCCCAGATTATGTGGGACGCGGGGCTTATCCTTTTAGATACCTCGGAAACTATGAACTCCGCTTCCTTGAGAGTCATGTCGTCGCCGCCCATGACGTTTATGAGCGCCCTGTCCGCCGAGGATATATCAACGTCCAGAAGCGGGGAGTTGAGCGCTGTCTCTATGGCCACAAGCGCACGCTGGTCGGGTTTTGCCTCGATTGTGGACTCTCCGGAACCCACCACCGCGCAGCCCGCGCTTGTGAGGATTGTCCTCAGGTCAGCAAAGTCCAGGTTCACAAGCCCGGCTTTCGTTATGAGTTCGGCAATGCCCTTCACAGAGCCTGCCAGGACCTCGTCGCATACCTTGAACGCTGTGTTGAGCGGAAGGTCGGGGGCAATAGTGAGGAGCTTGTCGTTTGGCACCACGACTACCGTGTCCGCGTGCTTTCTCAGTTTTGCCAGGCCCTCTATCGCGTTTTCCATCCTTTTCCTGCCTTCGGACTTGAACGGAAGAGTGGTGACAGCTATTGTGAGCGCTCCAACTGACTTGGCGCATTCCGCAACTATGTGGGCGCTGCCAGTGCCTGTCCCGCCGCCCATGCCGCAGGATATGAACACCATTGTGGCGTCCGCGAGGGCTTTCCTTATCTCCTCCTTGCTCTCCTCGGCCGCCTTCTCGCCTATCGCGGGGTTGGAGCCCGCGCCCATGCCCTTCGTGACGGTTTTTCCAAGCAGGATTTTCTTGTCGGCCTTCATCTTGACAAGGTGCATCGCGTCAGTGTTCATGGCAATGAACTTCACGCCCTCGATGCCGATTTCGCGCATGCGGTTTAGGGTGTTGCAGCCGCTGCCGCCAGTGCCGACAACGTATATCCTGGGCTTTGTCTGCTCTATGAACCTGAGAAGCTCAGCGTCCTCCTCGCTGACTATGATGTTGCTGTTGTTCTTCTCAAGCGCGTTTATGACCAATGTTTCATTTGCCAATACAAACACCTTGCGTCCTTAAACCCTGAAAGCGGGCACAGTTGCGTCCGCTAGGGGCTATAACTATTGGCAACTATTTCCCACCTTATATTTATATTTGTTTTGAATTAGCCGGATGATTAGGGAACAAGTTATGGCATCATGTTATTGGACTGTCAAATGGATTCTTCCGCGGACATCCTTCACGTTAATAAACATGTTCGTGCCTAGAAAAATCCTATGCAACAAGCAGCCCAGAAGTATCAGGACATAAATTCATTTGACGTCAGGATACGCTCCAATCTTGCATA
>JAKALW010000040.1 GCA_021823945.1 Microcaldota archaeon | reverse complement strand
AGCAATCTTGCAATCTTGCTATTGCCCGAGAGCATTGTCTCCTCGTCGAGGAACTGGACATTGGCGCCCATTGTCTCGTAGGTTTTCTTGTCAAGCAATTCCACGTGCGGGAATAACTTTTTCACCTGCTTCACTGCCCAGTCAGGGTCTGCAAATGCCTTTGGGTGCAGAAGCGCGTGCCCGCCCGGGAAGACCGCAAGACCGCAATCAAGGTGCATTTCCTCTGGCGCGAGCTGGAAAGCTATCACGTCCCTGTCTACCTCGCGCTTGAGCCTTTCGACTGCCTTGAGGCTCGTGCGCGGGCCGTACCCGACATAAAGCATGTCCTTTCTTGGCAGGAGCACGTCGCCGCCTTCCAGGTATTCTCCGCTGCTAAAGCGCACTTCGCCCGGAATCGCTATCTGGTCGGGTTCGGGCTTGCGGACGTCCATGCGCATGTTTGACTTGTAGAAAGTGCCGTCAATCACGGCTCCGTTGTCGCGCGTGTAGGCGGCTTCGCCAAGCTTCTCATGCGGCTTGAGCTTGACAACCACAATGCCTTTGGATTCCATTGCCTCGACCATTCGCTTGTGCTCCTCAATGGCCTTGGAAATCACGGGCGGGGTGTTCTTCCTTTCCCATTTGTTAATCTCGCTTTTGGTGTCCCACCACAGGTGGTCGGGCTGGCAGACTACCACGACTTTGAGGCGCCCGAACTCGTCGGTTACGCGCGGCTTGACATCGAGGCGCGCCTGCCGCATCCGCCCTCCCGCCGCGCCTGCGATAGCAATACTTCTAGTGCTTTGAATAATGCTCATGAAAAGAACGCGGCACTGACGCTTATTAACCTTGCGTCCCACATGTCATATATTTGGCATAAATTGTCCCAAATGGGACAAAACTTGCCGGCCCCGCCGGGCGCGGGCAAACTGGAAAGGGATGTGGAAACCATGACAATATCCGACGATGTGCGGTTTTACCTCAAGCACAGGCCCTATGTGACGGAGCTTTTGTCGCAGGGCGTTTTCAATTATTCGAGCCTCGCCCGCTCTGTTTCGCAGGAGCTTGGGCTTGGCAAGGCGAAAACAAGCGCAATCAAGGCCGCGCTCATACGCGAGGCGGACAGGCAGAAAAACTCGCAGCTTGACGCCGGGAGGAAGATAAGCACAGTGCTTTCCTCAAGCAGGATAGAGGTGCGCTCCAAAGTCTGCGTTTTTTTGGGCTTCCGCACGCCGCCCGAGGGCATTTCCACCATAGCGCATTCCAACAGCTATGGGTTCCAGATGTCTGTTCTTGACCAGCAGGACGCCGCGAAAATCAGGCTTCGCGCTGGCGAGCGCCTGGAAAAGGGGCTTGACTTGGTGATAATCCGCAGCCCGCAGTCAATCGAGCGCACGCCGGGCGTAATCTCGCTTGTGCTGTCGTCCCTTTCAAGGGAGGGCATAAATGTCTCGGAATTCATATCCTGCGCCTATGACACGCTTCTTGTGGTGAAAAACCGCGATACAGAAAGGACATTCAACATACTATCAAACCTCATGTCATAGCGTTGGCTGGCCCAGCTTGGGCAAGGATGGAAAGCTGGCACGGATGAAAGGGCAAGGCATGGCCGGGGGAAACCGCTATTCATGGCCTATCTGAAAAAAGAAGCCTTGCATAAGAAAAAAATGCCTGGAAAAGGGAAATGAAGGCTGGGAGAGAAAACGCCTCAGAACGTCGGGGGGAAGTATTCCTCGTTGGACTTCGCCTTTATGTCCCAGATGAACTTGCCGATTCCGCATTCCTCCACCTTGACCTTGATTGCGCATTTCTTGTCCTCTAAGTATTTGACAAGCTTGTCATTGACTGCCGACATTTCTATGTTCTCATTGTTTATCCAGCTGGCGGACCGCCCGGAAAGCATTGAGTCGACAACCAGTTCGGCATCGGATTGCGGAATTCCCAATGCCATCACTTCGTCGCGCAGTGAGTAGAGGAGTTTTGCGTCATATGTCTTTCCCATAGTTTATTCACCCGTGGCAGGTCGCATGCCATGAATATATTTTGATTTATTTGTTTGCAAACCTATTTTAATTCTTACGGGCAAAGTTCCCCGCCCAGGGCCTATTACTGAATATATCTCTCGCTTGGGCTGGAACAATATTGAAAAACAGGTGGAAGCATGCCGGCAAAAAACAAAAACTCGCCACTTTTATCATCCGCAAATGAAAACAGCCTCCTGAAGCTTGCCGAGCCAGAAATACTCGCGCTCGACCAGGAGAGGGTAAACAGGCTGCTCTCTATGTCCGAGCCGCTGCCAACAGGCAAGATAGCCGCACGCGCAGGCGGGGAAAACATGCTTTTGTCAGCCCCAATCAAGCCATTGTCTCTCCGGGGCTCTGACCCGCTGGGCCTGAAAGCCAGGAAAAAGCCGTCCAAGGAGGAGTAAAACCCTTCCTGAAGCACTGGGCAGTGTATAAATGAACCCGAAACAGGCAGGCATATTGTTTGCCCTTGCCGCCATGCTCACAAGCGCGGTGCTTCCAGTCAGCTCGAAATTCTCACTGGGGTATCTAAACCCGCTCCTTTTCTCTTCAGTGACGCTGCTCATCGCTTTTGCCGTGTCCTACGCATACCTCTTAATGAAAGGCAGGCACGCCGAGGCAATGCGTGCAATCCCGCGCGCGCTCAAGCTATCGGCGCTTTCATATTTCGCCTTCTCGGTCCTGTTTTTCTTCGCCCAAAAATCCCTCTCAGCCGTGGACAGCACGCTTCTTTTCCAGTCAGAGCCGTTTTTCGCGCTCGCTTTCTCCGCGTGGCTGCTCTCTGAGAAAATAAGCCTGTCCAGGATTGCAATCACCACCGTCATGGTGGGCGCCATAATATTTTTCATAGTCAACCCGTTTGGCGGAACGCTTCTCAATCCTGCGGCAGTCGCCCTGCTTTTTGCAAGCGTGGCGTCTGTCCAGCTCGGCTATGTCTTTTCAATGAAGGAAATAGGCGGAACCGATCCGCTGGTGCTTTCCTGCGCAGCCGCGCTCCCAGCAGGCGTGGCGCTTTTCATTCTCGGCATGCTTGTGAACCCCGCGGAGATGCTCCTTCCGCTCCCAATGCTGCCTTACGTGGTATTCCACGCAATTGTGGGCTGGCTTGTGGCATATGTCACATATTACGGGGCAATAAAGCGGCTCGGGCTTTCCTTCTCAACTGCCCTTTTGATTCCAGCTCCTGCGCTGACAGTGCTGCTTGCAGGCATGTTCCTTGGCGAGGCAGTGACGCAGCGCCAGCTTTTCGGGCTCGCGTTCATAATCGGGTGCCTTGCCCTGCTTCTTCTTTCCGGCATGCGCGAGAGGAAATAGGAAAAATAAGTCAATCCTGGAAGACAGCTGGATTGGAAGATATTTTCTAGTCCTGGAAAACAGCAGTTTGGATTTTTTCCAGGCTCAGGCCCCTAAAATCCGTGGAATACATGCCAGCCCCCGCAAGCCTCTCCCTGGTCGTGGACGTGAGAAGCGCCACTGACTTGAACCCTCCTGAAATGGCGGCTGCAAGTCCGCTTGGCGAGTCCTCAAAAACCACGGTGCCTGACGGCTCAACGCCCATCCTCCTTGCCGAGATTATGAAGCATTCCGGGTCGGGCTTGCGGTTTTTTACGTCCTCCAACCCGACAAAATCAATATGCCCCAAAAGCCCGATGTTCTTGAGCATTGCCTCGATGTTTTTCCTGTGCCCGCCCGAGGCTATCATCTGCGGCACACCTGCGCCCTGTGCGGATTTGAAGAATTCCATGAATCCGGGAATTGTCCCGATTTTCCTCTCGCGCGACATCCTGTCGAAAAGCTCCATTCTTATCCCGACCCATTTGCCAACGTCCTCTTTAATCGAGTATTTTTCGAAGAGGTCCTGCATTATGTATCTTGACCCCGTGCCGGTGTACCTGTTGTACCATGTCTCCTGCGGCACTGAGACTTTCCATTTTTCAAGGGCCTTTTCAAAAGATTCCTTGTGCAGGCTCTCCGAGTCCACAACCACGCCGTCGAAATCGTATATTATAGCCTGTATCCTGAATGCCATATTGTTGTTTTTGCCAAATATGGTTATTAAGAGATGCGCAAGTGAGAATTCAGAGGTTCCTGCTTTGCAACAGCCCGCGCATGCGTAGGGCCGCCATAATGCGGAGCAATGCACAAGTCTGTATTGCCCTGCCTTTTTTTTGCAAGTGCCCGGCATCCCAACAATCTCGGATTTCCTGCAGCGCGTTTTGGCGAGCATGATTTTTCCTGTGTGGTTTTTTTGTCATTTCCAAACCGCAAAAACACGCAAAAACCACAGAATTCCGTTTGTTTTATAAATACTATAAGTAGTATCTTAGCGGATTTCAAAACACTATATATTGTGGTTTATGCCACGTCGCCGATTGGCGCAGGGAACCGTTTTGAGGGCGTGTGATTTTATGGCCGGGTTGACCTTGAAGCAGATAAAAAAGAGGGACGGGAGGATTGTCCCTTACGATCGGGCAAAGGTCATAAACGCCATATTCAAGGCCGCCCTGGCCGTGGGCGGAGCCGACCGGAAAGTCGCGGAATCGCTCGCGCTTGGCGTGGAATCTCTGCTTGAAAAGGAGTTCGATGGCCATTCAATCCCAACAGTAGAGCAGATACAAGACATAGTAGAAAAGGTGCTCATTGAACAGGGCCACGCGTCCACTGCGAAGGCTTACATACTTTACCGGCAGGAGCGCTCCAACCTGCGCGAGAAGAAAAAGGAAATCCCGGAGAACGTCAGGAAGCTTGTCGAGGAGGGCAGGCAGTATTTCTCAAGCCCGCTTTCCGAGTTCATTTATTACAGGACATATTCGCGCTGGATTGAGGCTGAGGGCAGGCGCGAGACCTGGATAGAGACGATAGACCGCTACATATCTTTCATGAAGGAGAGCCTCGGCTCCAAGCTCACTGAAAACGAATATGCTGAGCTTAGGCTCGCGATACTCAAAATGGAGGTCATGCCGTCAATGAGGCTTTTGTGGGCAGCGGGCAAGGCCGCAAGGACCACAAATGTAGCTGCGTACAACTGCTCATACGTAGCTCCGTCATGCCTGCAGGATTTTGGCGAAATCATGTACCTGTCAATGTGCGGCACCGGCGTGGGCTTCTCGGTAGAGGAGCAGACCGTGTCGAGGCTTCCGGAGATTAAGGCGCAATCGGGCGTGAAGCTGGCAACGCACGTTGTCGAGGACAGCAAGGAAGGCTGGGCTGACGCGCTGATAAAGGGCCTCACCGCATGGTACAATGGCGAGGACATAGACTTCGATTTCTCAAAAGTCAGGCCGCAGGGCGCCCGCCTGCACACGCTTGGCGGCAAGAGTTCCGGCCCCAGACCATTGAGGGCGGTGCTCGAGTTTTCCCGCGCGAAGATTCTTTCAAAGCAGGGAAAGAAGCTCCTGCCCATTGACGTGCATGACATAATCTGCAAGATAGGCGAGGTAGTGGTCATGGGCGGCGTGAGGCGCACTGCCCTGATTTCCCTTTCAGACCTGAAGGACTCTGACATGCGCCACGCGAAGACCGGGCAGTTCTACCTCAACGAGCCGCAGCGCTCAATGGCCAACAATTCTGCCGTGTATCTTGAGAAGCCGTCTTCAAAGGTTTTCCTTGACGAGTGGGTCTCGCTTGCCGAAAGCGGCACTGGCGAGCGCGGCATATTCAACAGGGGCGGATTGCAAAAGCAGATGCCCCAGCGGCGCTGGAAGGTCTTTGAAAAGGACGCTGCCACTTCTGGCACGAATCCCTGCGGCGAAATCGTCCTCAAGTCCAAGGAATTTTGCAATCTGACCGAAATAGTCGCAAGGCACGAGGACACCCTAAAGACGCTCCTCGAAAAGGCCAGGATAGCGTCCATAATGGGCACATTCCAGGCAACCCTAACCCATTTCCCATACCTGTCGCAGGGATGGAAGACGAATTGCGAGACGGAACGCCTGCTTGGTGTTTCCATCACGGGCCAGTGGGACTGCCCGGCAGTCAGGAATCCCGAAGTCATGCGGGCTATTCGCGACAAGGCAGTAGAGGTAAACCGTGAATACGCCAGGAAGTTTGGCATAAATCAGGCATCCGCGGTCACGTGCGTGAAGCCTTCAGGCACAGTATCGCAGCTTGTGGACTCGTCCTCCGGCTTACACCCGAGGCATTCCCAATATTACATCCGGCGCATCAGGATAGCCTCCACCGACAGCCTGTTCAAGATGCTTCGCGACCAGAAAGTCCCGTATTACCCCGAAGTCGGGCAGACTTATGAGAACGCGACCACTTATGTGCTGGAGTTCCCCGTCAAGGCTCCGGAAGGCTCCAAGTTCAGAAACGACCTGAGCGCCATAGAGCAGCTCGAATATTGGAAAATGGTAAAGGAGAATTTCACAGAGCACAATCCCTCGGTCACGATATCTGTTGGCGACAATGAATGGATTGCGGTTGCCAACTGGCTCTACGAAAACTGGGACATGCTCGGCGGCCTTTCCTTCCTCCCGCGCGACAACCACGTTTACGCGCTTGCGCCATACGAGGAGATTGACGAGAAGAGGTACAATGAGCTGAAAGCTGCCTTCCCGCCAATCGACTTCTCGGCAATACTCTTGTACGAAAAAGACGACGACACCAAAGGCGCAAAGGAACTGGCGTGCGCCGGCGGCTCGTGCGAGCTTTGAGATATGGCAGTGGCGTGATTTTGCCGCCCACGCCTTTATTCTTCTTTTAATCTTGTTTTTTACTGTGAGAAGCTTGCTGTCCCGCTGTTGCTGTCGTATTCAATCCTTACCATTCCCGAATAGTCCTGCGATTGCAGGGTAGCATTGCACGGGATTTCAAAAGCAGAGTTCACGCCTTGCACGCCAACCTTGATAACATTATCAGAATTGCCCTGGGCAAGCGTGAAATTCGCAGGCAAGCCGTCCACTGTCCGGGCGTTTCCCTCGCCAAAAGTGCAGACCTGCCACGCGGAATCGTATATCTGCCTTGCGGCAGAATCAGCCTGCGCCTGCCCCATCTGCGCCCTGTACTGGGATGAAAAGGAGAAAAGCGCGCCTGCCGCCAGGGCTATTGCCGCCAGTGACACGGCTAGTATGATGAGATACTCAGCAGATACCTGCCCGCGCGCCATCACACCAACTTATCAGTTGCACTTGTTTGTTGACGTGTCGCACGTGTATCCGGTTGCGCATGCATTGTTTGGGCCGCACGGGCAGCCTGCGACTGGGTTTATGCTGCACGCGCTGTTCATTGTCGCGTTTGCCTGGCCTTCGACGATTCCGGCTGAGCTATTCGCTGTCTTCATGAGCTGGTATGCGACAAGCGCCGCCACAGCTAAAAGCACTGCGAGAAGAATGAGCATTTCAGCGGACAATTGGCCTTTCCTAGTTTTATCCATTCAGCAAACACCCCAAAAATGTTTCCTGCCTTGAGAACTTACAGCATTAATTTTGGGAATTTGCCTTATTATTGTTTTCTAATCGGGTTTCAGCTAGGAATTGGCAGGCACATCGTCGAATTCCTTGACCACGCTTACAATGTTCTGGATTGTCTGGGGCGCGAACTTCATGCTTATGTTGGCGTTCTGGATTGTCTTTTTTATGCCGACAGCCGCCGCCACCCTGACCTCGTCGGGCTGTGTCTGCGTAGAAACAATCGCGAGCAGGGCATTGACGAACTCCCCGCCGATTTTTTGCGACACGAAAGTGCCGTCGCGCATGTGTATGTTGTGCCCGAACTCCTCGAACAAGCACGCCATCACGTATATCAGGTCGCACCTTTCCTCGGAAGATTCCGTATTGCTCAGTATTGCGCCTATTATCCTGGAAAAAAAGTCCGGATTGTCTATCATGTGCGACGCGGCCATGAGCGAGAATAGCCTGACGCTTTGCTTTTGCGCCACCTGGTAATTGTTAGCGATGGCGTGCGCAAGGACTTCGTCGAGCACGTCGTCTTTCAATGAGAACTGGAGCATAGCAAGGAGCCGTATGTCGTGGACATTGCCAAAATCAATAGCCGCTTCCATCTGCTCGGGCTCGTTTTTGGAATAGAGCCTTTGGAAAAGCGCCTTGTGCTCTTCCGGAAGCGTTATTTCGGAGGTCAGCCTGCGCATAATCTCCGGGGGCTTGATTTTTATGGGGCCTATGGAAATCGACATGGTTTTTTAGCCTCCTATTTCG
>JAKALW010000039.1 GCA_021823945.1 Microcaldota archaeon | reverse complement strand
TAAATGCATTCGGCGAATTGATTCCTTCAGTAAAGCTGAATATTGACGGCAGACAGCTTTGGTCAATCGACAAAAATGGGGTCTTAGATGCCACAGAAGGGATTGGCCTACTGCCAGTGAAAAAAATATTCGAGGACGCTGGGAAGGAGCGCGAATACCACATAATCCAGGCACTGCACGTCCTTAGGCTTTACGACCTGGTAGTGCCACTTAGCATAGTTTCGCAAAACCCCTCGCTCCGGCCAGAAAAGAATCTTGCCAGCAGGCTTATTGATAGGGTTGCCGGCAGGCCCGAAGGAATCATTGAGCCACAGATAATATTACCCCGGTTAAAAACGCTCGATGACAGGAAACTCATGGAATACGAACTTGAGCGCGAAATAGAATTGGCTGAAAAAGACACTATTGAAAGGTCAAACCGCGAAATGCGCAGGCACGAGGTCATTGACCATGTTCGCAGGCTCCCAGCTGGATACCATCCATCGCAAACCGCCATCAAAGCGGCCGCCGAAATCGGCATAAAACTCGGGCAAAACGAGACACTTGTCAAAAAACATTATAGGGGAAACCTGGAGAAGGAAGGCATAGTGCACAAGGGAGTCATCAGGCAAAGGAAAAGATAACCGTCTGGTTTGTTTCCTCGGAAATGATCTGTGTCTTAAGCATCAGGATATGGCGTAGTGCCGAGCATTAGTAGATATATTTAAATAATAGTAGGCACTACAAGTTATCCATGGCATTCATAAGGCGAAAGAAAAAGGGCAACACATACTACTACGAGCTTGTCGAGAGCGAACGAGCAGGCGAAAAGGTAACCCAGAAGGTTCTCGAATACTTTCCATCGCTCAGCGAAGCCTCCGAGTATGCAAAAAAGCATGGACTCAAGATTCCAAAAGAGCTAGAAGAATGGATGGATTCTGGCTTGCAGGTAAAGTTAGAGACAAAACTAAAGAAACTCAACTCGCTTCGGCCTCTGCCTTCCGATGCCGTGAAAAGATTAAACGAGAAATTCGAAATAGATATGACTTACCACTCGAATGCGATAGAGGGCAACCGGCTCACGCTTCGCGAAACATGGCTCGTCCTGAGGCGCGGCATGACGATAAGGGGAAAATCGGTTAAGGAGCATCTTGAGGCAACTAACCATAAAGAAGCAATTGACCTGCTCGAGAAGTTTGTGAACAAAAGGGGAGAAATAACTGAAATGGATGTTTTTAATCTCCACGCGATTATACTGGACAAGATTGACCCGCAGAATGCCGGTTTTTACAGACACGAGAATGTTTTCATAGAAGGCTCGGAGATGCGACCGCCAAAGTGGAGGGACGTCCCAAAGCTTATGAAGGCGGTCTATGAAGAGCTGAACAACAAAGATGATGACGTGAAGGCGGTTTATTCGGCAGTAAAGGTTCATTACGACACAGTTAGAGTGCACCCTTTTGTAGATGGGAACGGCAGACTCGCACGCCTGCTGATGAATTTGAGACTGATGCGGGCAGGTTTCCCACCAACGATTCTTAGGCGCGAGGAAAGGAGAGTATACTATTCCGCGCTGGAAAAGGCAGACAAAAGTGACTTTCATCCCTTGACCGTGCTAATTGGAAATGACGTAGAAAAGGCGCTGGATCTTTATCTAGAGGCAGTTTCCTAGCAAAAAGACGCGGAAATGACCTGTGGCTTCTGCTATGCCAACGAACGGGAGCCTGGCGGGCAGCCTGATGCACAAAAACTTTAGTTTTTGGGCAGGTTTGCCATCCAGCCACGCGCCATTTGAGGCGCACTCTTATATTACCATTCAGGAATTAATTCGTTTTAAGGGATGATAAGGCGGCCCATGCCTTTAATGAAGCCTGCACGGGCACGCATCCCAAGATGCAAAAAAACGGGGATGAATGCCATGGTTATGAGCAAGACATCAACTCCTGCAAACAAAAAAGGGTTGCCGCCAGAAGAGCGTGAAAAACTGCTCACGGCGTTGGAAGCGCGCTTTGAGAAAAACATGAGCCGTCACAAGGGCCTTGAATGGGCTGATGTGCGCTCAAGGCTAAAAGCCAATGCCGCAAAACTGCGCTCGCTCAATGAAATGGAAAGGACCGGCGGCGAGCCTGACGTTGTCGGCCAGGACAAAAAGACTGGCGAATTCATTTTCTATGATTGCTCTGCGGAAAGCCCCGATGGCCGAAGGAGCCTTTGTTACGACCGCGAAGCGCTTGAGGGAAGGAAAGAATTCAAGCCAAAAGACACAGCCATGGACATGGCGGCTGCCATGGGCATTGAGATTTTAACCGAAGAGCAATATCGGGATTTGCAGGGGCTTGGAATTTTCGATGCGAAGACATCAAGCTGGGTGAAAACGCCCCCTCAAATCAGGAAACTTGGCGGCGCCCTATTTTGTGATTGCCGCTACGGCGCTGTCTTCGTGTATCACAACGGCGCAGAATCCTACTATGGCTCCAGGGGGTTTCGCGGCTCGCTAAGAGTATAAATTTTGACTTTTAATCTTTTTGCTGGGTCGCATAAAAGGGGAAAACCCCAACTTCTTCATGAGCCTTTGCGCCTTTCAATGGTGACTAGGTCTGGGTATTTGCCAAACGTGTCCGCCTTGAACCTGTTCACCTCAAGCCTGAATTTTGACGACGCGCCAATGAGCCCTAGCTCGCAAGACCAGGCAGTTGCACGAAATACATTGCTTGCCTTTTCAACAAAGACCATTGCTGACGGATTGTCAAAGCGGATGAAACCTGTGACAAGCTCGCCATAATAATTGGCAATCACTGATTTCCTGTCGCAAATCATGCCAAGGTATTCCTTAAGGTGGTTTTCAAGCATGCCAACCATGTCATTTTTATCATTGCCCGGCTTGATGTCGCCAAGGGCGAAATGCACTATGGCCCTGCCGCCCTCCGAAAGCGAATGAGCTATGTTCCGGAGCCCGAGGTGCGGGAGGGAAAGGTACCCGAGCGTGTAAAACGATAATATCATGTCGAACTTGCGCGCGAATTCGGCAGGGTAAAACTCCGCGCTTTGCAGGTGGTATGCATCCACAGGCGCGTGTGGCTCTTCGAAAAGGGAAAGGGCGTGTGTCTCAATTCTGTCCCCGAACCTGTCCTTCAATTCGTAGAGAGTGTTCGAATCCCCCGAACCGACCTCCAGTATCTTTGCCGTGGCGCCGGCGTTTTTGCATGAATTTGCCACTGCGCCTGGAATGTCCACGCCTTCTTTGTCCTTGTAATCCGCAAGCGTGCGATATTTCTCGTATGTAATCCTTTTTGAGCAGGATTTGGTGTCGCATTTGCACTCGAATTTCGTCTTTGAAGCATCCCAGTCGGAAAACGCGCCAGCGAGCAGTTCCCGCCTCTCCCCCGGGTCCAAATCCGGCTCCCCGGTAAGTTTTGTATCGCCGTTGATTATATCATTCCCCAAGTCAGCCATCTTCGTCCAGTACGATACGAAGGCGGCATTGGTGGCGGAGGCTATTATGAGCTTTTCATCTTCACTTGTCCGCACGAGCGGCCTTATCTCAAGCAGTTTTTTCACCTTGGCGTCTATTTCCTTGTGCGGCACGGTAATCTTGCCGCCTGATGAAACCTGCCTGAGAACCTCCTGCCTGGGGCTGAGCATTTGCGCGGTTTGCATGCGTCTTGTTTCGCCACAAAATTATATAAACTAACACGATATGGCGTTTATTCCAGCCGTCTTTGTTTTGCCGCGGAAGCACTGGGAAAAGGCAAAAACATTTTCAGCGGGCTGCACGGGACACTGACCCAAATTGTTACAATCAAATAAAAAGCGCCAGCGCTGAAAATGCGCCATGGAATCCCAACCGGCATACGAGGAAAAGCTCAAGGCGTTCATCCTTGAAAAAGGCATAGTGGCGCAGCACATCTCATTCAGTCAGTCGTGCCACTCTGTAGCCGAAGCTGCTCTGGCAGCCAATGCGAGTGCCGGGGACTTTGCAAAAAGCATTTGCATGCTTGACGTGGATGGCAATCTTATTGTCGCCATAGTCAAAGGCGAGTACAGGGCAAGCGCAAAGTTCGTTTCCCGCGCCTTAGATATTGAGAGGCCCAAAATAGCGAGCCCGGAGCAGATATTCGAGAAGACAGGCTATCCGTGCGGAGGCACGCCGCCCTTTGGCTATGCCGCGCGCTTTGTCATGGACCCGAGGGTGATGGAAAGGGAATTCATCTATGCTGGCGGCGGGTCTGAAAACTCGCTTGTGAAGGTATCCCCGCAGGAAATGCAAAAAGCCAATGGCGCGCTAATTGCGCGCGTAAGAAAATAACCATGCAAAAAAAAGGCAGGGCACGGATGTCTCCGCGCATAGCCTGCTTGGGGAAGGGCACTATGTGCCCCTTTGCTTTAGCTGGCTTGGAACTTGACTACTTTCTTTCTTAGCCCCGGTGCGCCGTGATTACGGCGTGTCGAGCACACCGACTATGGTGTTGTTGCCGTCGACCAGCACGAAGTGGTCGTCCACCAGGGTCGTATCTTTCTCATTGGCCACATCGTCGCCTGCGTAGCCGTCCGAGAAATAAAGGGTTTCGCCCGCCTTGACAGTGAAGTTGCTTACAGTATTGTCCGCATTGTCAGTGACAGTGACAAGCAGCGACCCATCGGGCTGCTGCGCCTGGCCAACAGTGAAGACGTTCAGGGCCGCCTGCGCCTTGGCCGAAATTGGGCCGGGGGCAATCGGATTTGCCATTGGGTAATACTTCCAGTCGGTGAATTTAGAGCCTATCAGGCTTGGCGCCTTCGCGCCCGCCCCTGGGCTTGAATTGGATTGCATGGAGTTAGTTGTGTTCTGGGCTGACAAGGACTGTTGCGTGCTTGTGCAGCCGAGCACCAACAGGCTGATTGCCATCAGCGCAAATATCAAATTTTTCATAATCCCACCTCTAAGCAGGTTAAGCTTTTAACAAGTAATACTATTTTAGTATTAATTTAAAACATTAACTGGTATCTGAGGAAATGGGCGCATTGCGGCTGCAGGCGGCGAAATTGGCCGCGCCGGCGGAAAGATTCATTCAAATAAATGGAAAAGGGCGAAAAGCGCCCCACGGCTGTTGAAAGGGAAGGAAGCAGGGGCATTCTTAAAAAAAGATGGCGATAAACTGAATCAATAAGGCCGAGTTAATCACGACAACCTGGCAACAGCGGGCTTTCCCGCAGAAAAAGCCTGGCCAAGCAACCAAGCAATGAGGCCGGGCATGGGCGCGTCATTGACGGCTGGATGAATCCTATGTTCGGGGAACTCAACGACTTAAGGCATGTTTCCAAGTTCAAGAGGGGCATACTTCCCCTGTCAATGGTGTTCTTCATATACACCTTTGGCTGGGGCATGACAGCCCCCATATTCTCGATATACGTGCAGAATATAACCGGGAGCCTGTTCCTGACAGGCGTAGTCCTCTCAATGACCACCATGATGGGCATATTCCTTAACATCCCTTTTGGCCTCCTTATGAGCCGGGTGAACGTGAAGAGGGTTTTGCAGGCTGTATTGCTCGCATACGCAGGGCTTGCGGTCCTGTACCCTGCGGCAGGCACTTTGCAGTCACTATTGCTTGTGAGCGTAATCAGGGGGATTTGCTCGTCGATCCTCTGGCTTGTGTCCTGGGCATGCATTTTCGCGTACGTGGACAAGGGCGTGAAGGGGAAGGAGGTCGGGTTTTTTTCTGACATGAACGACCTTGCCTCCGCGCTTTCGCCGATGCTTGGCGGCCTGGCGGCCGCGCTTTCGTTCTTCCTGCCATTCTACCTTCTCGCGCTGACAAGCCTGATTGCGTTCGCAGCTGTTACCATATACATGAAAGAGGTGCCCAGGCCAAAAAAAGCCCCCCTGAAAGCCCAGATGTCCGCCCTGCTTGCGCATGCGCGGGACAACAGGTTCGTGAAGACGGTTCTCCTGATAGTCCTGTTTTACGCCCTCATCAATGTTTACTACGCGTTCCTCGCGGTATTTCTGCACGAACAGGGCATCCCAATCGCGACAATAGGCATCATGCTGACAGTTGCCCTGCTGCCGGCAGTGGCGCTGGAAGTGCCGATGGGAAACCTGGCCGACAAGTACGGCGTTGGCAAGTCAATGGCAGCCGCCGCGTTTTTTGCCATGGTGTCTGGGATGCTTATGCCGCTCTCGGGCAACGTGTATCTTACTGCCGCCTTAGTAATGGCATTCACAGTGAGCTATACAATGATATTCATCGCGTTGTACGCCAGGATGTCAGACATCATGGGCAGGGGCAAGACTGCCATGACAGGTGCCATGGCCACGTTCAAGGACCTGGGATACACGCTTGGCCCGCTGGCGGCAGGGCTGCTGATGGGTATCGTTGGCATCCAGGGCACGTTCATTGCCGCGGGGGCGCTGTTCGCGCTGCTGATACCCATGGCGCTATCCCTGCATGATTGAGGCGTTCGGGCGGGCCTTGTCTCCAGGCAAAAAATCAGTAATCAATGCCGCAACGCGACGTCATGCCCATGTCGAAAGGGTGCTTGATTTTCTCAACGTGAGTGACGTAATCTGCCGCAGCCTCGATGGCTGGCGACGCGCCCCTGCCGGTAAGCACCAACTCGCAATTGGGCGCCTTTTCCCTCAGGAAATTGAGAACGTCCGCCTCAGTGACGAGCCCGGCCCGCACTGCGCCGAATATACCGTCAAGCACAACCAGGTCGTATTTGCCAGAACGGGCAAAGCCAGTGGCTTTGGCGAATGATGCTCTTGCAAGCTGCCTGTCACCCTCGTCAGCCTTCAGCGAGCTTTTGTAAGCCATGAACACTGTTTCCTGCGGCTGCCCCGCGCTCAGGTCCTTCTCGCTGTATTTTGCGCCGCTCACGACTTCCACCCCCATCCTCTGCATGGGCGCAAGCTCGCTTGAAAGCCCGTTTTTCAAAAACTGCACGAAAGCGGCCTTCATGCCCCTTCCGGAAGCGCGCACCACTATGCCTATGGCCGACGTGGTCTTGCCATTGCCGTCGCCGGTCAGCACGTGCACAAGCCCGGTCTTCCTCTGTTTCGCAGGAGGCTGAATCTCTGTTTCCATGGAAGGATTTCGGGCAGAAGGTTATTACGCCTTTCTTAAAAACGGATGCTGAAAGATATCCTATTTGCGACCAAATTAGTCATATTTAAATATGGCGCCGCGCCAAATAGGGCCGGTGGAAAAAATGGCAAAAAAAACAGTATATGTATGCGATGGGAGCTGCCATGGAGCGGCCACAGAGGAGCAATGGATTGCCGGGGCAAAGACATGCTCGGCAACTGGATGCAACATGCACGGCATGCCGCTCAAGAGAAGGGAGATTGAAGCATAGGGCCTTCCCGGAAGCTGATAAAAAAATACCTGCGTAGCGCTCATTGGGCAAAGTGGCCTAATCGAGATAAGGTGATAACATGTTAGAAACCGAAGAGTTTCAGATTGACAGGAAAAGCACGGCATTGATAGTTATAGACCTACAGAAAGGCATTGCCTCCAGGGAAACAAGGCCGCACAGCGCAGGTGCTGTCATTGCCAATTCAGCCAAGCTCGCCGAAGCTTTCAGGAAAGCAGGCATGCAGGTTTTCCTGGTCCACGTAACCGCCAGTGGCGCGGACAGGCTGAGCCCGCTTTCAGACGAACATTGGAGCGCGCCCGCGCAAATGCCGGCGGACTGGTCAGAATTCGTGGATGAGATGAGGCCCAGGGAAGGAGACATAATCATTGTGAAAAAACAGTGGGGCGCGTTCTACGGCACTGAGCTTGACTTGCAGCTAAGGCGCCGCGGCATCAAAACCATAGTCCTGTGCGGCATTGCCACAAATTACGGCGTGGAAAGCACTGCGCGGTTCGCCTATGAATACGGCTACAACCAGGTGTTTGCCGAGGACGCCATGTCCTCAATGTCCGAGGAGGCGCACAACATGTCGATAAGGCATGTTTTTCCAAGGATTGGGAAGGTCAGGAAAACCGCGGAAATACTTCAGGCGCTGTTGCCCTGAATTGCAATACGCGGAAGCTCAATGGCTTTTTCCAGCAAGCCGCGGGCACAAAAAAATAAAAGGAAAAAAAGAGGCAGATTAGCGGCTGTTCGGCTGCACATCAAAGCCCGCCGCGTCTATTGCTGTAAGCGTTATTACGTATGTACCGTCCGCGCTTGCGCTTACTGTGGTGCTTGGGGAATTGGGACTGCCAAAAGCTATTGCGCCCGGCCCAGCTGCCATAGCTATACGAG
>JAKALW010000038.1 GCA_021823945.1 Microcaldota archaeon | reverse complement strand
TCAGGTACCATAATGACGGCGACGGTATTTGCGCGGCGCTTTGCATCAAATTGGCGCTTGAGTCTATTGGCGCCACTGTCGCATCCAAGCCGTCGCAGGGCGCCACTTACCTGGAATCGGAGGCATTCTCGGACGGGGCATTCCTCGCGTCAAAGCCAGGCAAGCCAGTGGCGGTTTTCCTGGATTTCGCCACGAACTCCGAAAGCGCCCGCGCGCTTGCAAGCCTAAAATCGGGCACTCTTGGCATTTCCATTATCTCAATTGACCACCACCCCCCTGCCCCAGAGATTTCGCAAGTGTGCGGCCTGTGCGTGAACCAGCACAGCGCAGGCGCCGACGTCAACTATTCCGCGGGCATACTCGCGTCAAAAATCGCCATTCTCATTGTAGGCGCGGATAGCCCGCACGCGGCTTTTTTCAACGACCTAGGGGCATTGTCCCTCGCGTGCGACAAAAGCTCGCTTGCGCCCAAGTCACAGGACCTCGAGAGGCTGGCATTCGCCCTTGACTTCTCGGCAACGTCTAAGCGCGCGGGATTCAGACTGCAGGACGCGCTTCTCCTCCTGACAAACACTGAGGAGTTCATGACTGCCTGGGCATATGCGCAGGAGATGTTCATGGAAATCGAGCCATTCTATGAGTCAGCGTCGCAGAAGAAAACCATGGGCAAAGTCGAGTTCCATTCGCTCAATCTTGACTACCTGCGCAAAAAGTCCAGGTCGCTCCCCCCGTCAAGGATAATAGATTTCTATTTCTGGAGGCTTGTGCAGGCGAATCCCGACACGCCCATTGCGGTTGTGGGATTTTCCGACAGGCTTGTGACTTTCCGGGCAAACAAGGAGGCAGTTGCCTGCGGCTTCCGGTCAGACCAGGTCATAGGGGAAATCAAGAAAAGCATGCAGTCGGGAATTGAGGGCGGCGGCGGGCACGCGTCCGCGGCGTCCATACGCATGGCTTCCGGGCTGGGTGCCGTTGTCGAGGAATTGGCAATGAAAGCCATTGCCGCGATGCTGGTCCCGGCTTGAAAAACAGGAAAGAAAAAAGTTAAAATAAAAAACAAGGCTTTTTTTATCCCGCCATAGGGTTTACGGAAATTGTGCCGTTTTGGGCGAAGACGAGGATTGTCCCCTGCTTGTCAGTCCTGAAAACTGTCATGTTGGACATGTTCATCCTGATAAGCGCCGCGTCCTGGGGCAGGCCCTGGGTGTTTATGCCCACGCTGATGATTCCGTATTTGGGCTTGATTATGTTGAGCAGCTGGGACGACGCAGAGTTGCCCGAGCCGTACGCGCCGACGCGCAGTATCTGGCACCCCTCAATGCCCGGCAATGCGGCTATCTTCGACTCAGTGCCGCCAAAGGCCGTGCCAGCGTCTGGCGCGCCGGAGCCGCTGCCTTCAGTGTCAGACATCAGTATGGCGCATGCCCCGTCCTTCTTAGCCATGAGGACAATGGAATCCTTTGAAATGTTGGTTATGATTCCGTCAGAAGTGCGCTGCGGGTTGAGCGCTTTGAGTTCCCAGCCGTCCACAGTCTGCGCCCAGCCGAGGTACGCGTCCTCGACCATTATCCTGTTCTTCGTCGCGTCCACTATCATGCTGTTGTAGTCGTCAGGCCCGCTTGCGCCGTTCTCGACAATCCACGGGACCGAGAACCCCTTGATTATGGTCGGCGCGCCGGCATAATGCCCTGGCGCTGGCCTCGTGATGACCAGCATGTCGATTTTTTTCACTCCGTATTTTGAAAGCACGCCTATGACCGAGGCTGCGTCCGGGTCAGGCCCCGCGTCGACAAGTATGGACCCGTTGTCAGACAGCAAAAGCGTTGATTCGCCCATGCCGACTGATATGAAAGCCATTATGGGCTTCTCGACGGCCGCTGGCGCGGCAGGCGTGCCTGCCTCCGGGACCGGGGCGGGCTCTGGCGCCGCAGCCTGCGCCGGCTTTGGCGAGTTGCCCGCATCTGTCATGTCGGGGATTATGCAGCCCTGCATTATGGAAAAAATGAACAGGACCGATATCAAAAGGAAGATTTGTGTTTTGTCCATGGTGCTATATGCGGTTTTAGGCTTTAAAAAATATTCCAGGAGCGCTCTTGCCCTGGACTTTCCCATGGCTGGCGGCCAAGCCGCGTGTTTTTTGCCAGTCCGCGGCGAAGTTGAAAAAAGAAAACCCTTTTTTTCAGGCTACTTTTGCTGTTTATTATGCGCTGGGAATAATTGAGAAGTTCCGAGAATTGCCCATCAAGCTTGCCAAGAACTTCCTTGTATATAGGCGCGGCATTGCCCGATGCGAGCGCGCCAATGGACGCGGTTATTGTTCTCGAGGCTCCGATTATCTTGCCAATCAGGTTTGCCGCGCCCTCAATCAGGTCATTGCTGTCTTTCATATTTTGCGCAGTTGCAAAGATTGTTCCGTGGAAATTTGCGTACTTGACGCCAAGCGCCTGCATGCTCCCCTTGTCCCCCGCATTTGCAAGCCCTGACTTCACAGCCTTTGACATCTCCCTGATTATGGGGGTCAGGAAAGTTGCTATCTGGACCTTGTTTTCGCTTTTTGTTATGGCTGCAAGGAGGGCGGGCATTGCTTCGGCGTTGAATTCAATTGAGGTTTCCTCGGTTTTTTTTGCGTATCCTATTTTGCCTGCCCCGGCAGTTTCATGCTCAGGCCGGCTTTCCGTTATGGGGAAGACCACAGGAGATTTCAGCACAGCTGAAGGTGTATTTTGCCTTGTAGGCTTGGCATATGCGGGATTGTTCGCCCTTCCGCCTGTATTTGCGGCAGTGCCGTTCTTGAGCATGTCGTTGTACTTGTCAAAAGCTTCTTGCGATATGGAAATTATCGCAGCAGGCCTCTCGATTGGCTTGCCGCCTGCAATGACTGTCCTTTTTTGCATGCTGGGGTGCACGTTCAAATAAGTGTTTGCCGCCTGTACGCCGCTAATCTGGACCATCCGTCAATTCCCCGCCGTTGCCTGCTTGTTATGGGGGAATTGCTGCGCTCACATTAATAAAGCAAGTGTGAATTCATGGCGCTTCAAGTGTCAGATGCCAAGTGCTGCGGCGGCCGCAAGCAGGAGCAAAGCCGCGCCCACAATGCCCTCGCCTGCTATCACGCCGGAGGCTATTGTGCGCGCCTGTTCTGTCTTTCCAGCCCTGTCAATCGCGAGCCTTGCAAGCCCGCCTATGAACATTGGCACTGAAAGCTCGATTGGCACGTACATGCCAATGCCTATTGCAATTGGAATGGCTGCAAGGTTGAACTTTGAGAGCACAAGGGTCAGCACGAAACCCGCCCCGAGCCCGAGGAGCGTGGCAAATGACATTGCATTGATTTCAATCAGGCCCTTGATTGCCGTTGCCTGCGGCGCGGGCAGGGCTATTGTCCCGAAGCCCGCGCTTGAGAATGACGATATCACGAAATAAATCACTGCTGAGGAGAAAACCAGCCCGACAATCTGGGCTACAAGCTGGCGCCTTGGCTTTGTGCCAAGCATGTGCCCCACTTTGTAGTCCTGCATCATGTCGCCTGCAATGCCCGCGCTTGTGCAGACCACGGCGGCCAGGAGCACGAGCTTGAGCGCCGTAATGCCGAGCAGGAGTTTCCCAAGCACTATTGCGACCATTGCGAATATCTCCATGGGGTCCACGTTCATCTCGCCCGTCACCCTGCCTCCAAGTATTGCCATGCCAACCGCGAAAACAAGCGCAATCACCGACATGCCAATGTCAAGGTCGAAGAGCAGCAGGCACGCGGCAAATGCCGCGACTATGACGATTTTCAGGATGGCCGAGGTTTTCACGCCCTGCGCGCGGGCGCCTGTTTTGCCTGAAACTTTCCACTGGCCAAACGCCTTTTTAGCGTATTTGGCGCCCAGAAGCAGGAAATACGCAGCTCCCGCGCCAATGACCACGGCTACGCCCGCGGGCTTTGCGAATTCAAGGAGCCCGGCTGCCTTTGACGCGTAAACGCCGGAGTAAACCATGTACGGCACAAGTATAAGATTGCTAAGCACCGCGCCAGCGAACCATGCGCTTGTGAAAAGCGTGCCAATCAGGAAGCCGCCTGCTAGCGGTATAAGGGACAAAGTCGAGCCGAAAGAGAACGCGCTTGACGCGCCAATGCCCAAAGTGTCAAGGTTGAAATACTGCGGCACAAGATTGAACTTGTCCTTTGCAATCGCGTAAAGCCCCGCAATGCCGAATGCGGCGAAAAGGTTCCTTTTCTCATTGCCATTCCCCTGCGTCGAGGTCTTTATCGCCTTTGCCGCGGCCACGCCGTCAGCGTATGGGAGATTCTCCTCCTCTATCATGCTTTTTCTGATGATTGCGCTAAGTGCAATGCCCATTGCGCCGCCAAGGAGGGCGCTTGCGGTGACCTGGTAAAAGTTCAGGCTGATTCCCAGCATGTAAGCCGCCGGGATGGTGAATATGATGCCGGCTGCCAAAAGCCCGCCCGTGCTTCCCGCTGTCTGCATGACGTTAATCTTGTCATGGTCGCGCGTCCCGAGCGCGCCAAGCGCAGCGGCGGAAAAAAGCGAGGTTGTTATGACCGGCCAGTATACCCCGCCAATTGTTAGCCCCGCGTACGCGCTGTACAGCGCCACAATGATTGAGAGAAGCCCGCCCAAAAACAATGGCAAAATGTCGTGCTTTGCCTCATCAAGCAATCCGGACATGAATTCCAGTTCCATGCAAATCTAACAAATCCGCACGCTTAAATACTGCCCCGTTTGGGAATTGACGAATGCCAGTGTCAGCTGGTTTTAATATGTTTGTAATAATCTACTTGCAACCGCATGTGCCGTGCCCGATTGCCAAGAGGAAACCCTGATGAGCCCATTTATCCCCCCTAAAAAGCTTGCGCCAGGCAGGCGCGCTAAAATTGAGCAGGAGCAGGCAGAAGCGCAAAAGCCCGGGCGGGAAGGGAAAAGGAAAGCCAGGGCGCAATTGGATGAAGGGGAAATTGCCACTGCGCCCTATGAAGCGCCGGAAGATGAGCCTGAACTCCCGCCAAAGCCTGACTTTGTCCAGGAGGCAAAGCAGGCAGCTTTTGGCGACATAGCCTGCGACATGCGGATAATGGAAGTCCTCAAAAGCCGAGGGATTGAGAAATTCTACCTTCACCAGTCAATTGCAATCGGGAAAGCGCTTGAGGGCAGGAACATAGTCCTAAGCGCGCCCACTGCGTCAGGGAAAACAGAATGCTACCTGGTGCCGGTGATAGATTCCGCGCTGCAGGGCCACAGGTCGCTTCTCGTGTTCCCCACAAAGGCTTTGTCCCAGGACCAGCTCGGAAGGTTCCTGGAATTTTCCATGCTTGGCGTGTCAACTGCCGTGTATGATGGCGACACGCCCGAGTCCGAGCGAAAGCGCATACGCGCGCATCCGCCGCACATCCTCATCACGAATTTCGACATGCTCCACCACATGCTCCTGAACAACAGGCTCTTCAAGGCGTTTTTCCAGGACCTCCGCTACGTCGTGGTTGACGAATTGCACTATTACAGCGGCACGCTCGGCTCGCACGCAAGCGCAATCCTATTCAGGCTCGGCAGGGTCGCCTCGAGAAATGGGTCGAAAGGCCTGCAGTTCATCTGCACTTCGGCCACAATCAAGAACCCGGCGGAGTTCGCGAAATCCATTTGCGGCGTTGGCTTTGAGACTGTCAGTTCCGTTGGGGCGCCGTCCGGCTCAGTGGAGCACTATTTCGCCCAGGTGTCGGAAAAGTCATACGTGTCAAGCGCCCTGTCAATTGCGAAAAAGCTCAATGCCCGTTTCCTGATTTTTGGCAATTCGCACTCTGTTGTCGAAAGGATAGGCCTGCTTTCAAAATCCAGCGGCTTCCCGCTTGAGGTATACAGGGGCGGGCTTGACTACTCGCGCAGGCGACAAATAGAAATGG
This sequence comes from Microcaldota archaeon, assembly GCA_021823945.1. Lineage (GTDB taxonomy): Archaea > Micrarchaeota > Micrarchaeia > Anstonellales > VGKX01 > JAKALW01. The sequence continues at coordinate 2,320 of JAKALW010000038.1, read as the reverse complement.
ATTTCAAGGCGGGGAGAATCAGGGGTCTTGCTGCCACAAGCGCGCTTGAGCTTGGCATGGACATCGGAAATGTGGACGCGGTCATACTCGCGGGCTTCCCCGGGACTATTTCCAGGCTTCGCCAGAGGATTGGCAGGGCTGGCAGGCGCTCGAAAAAGGCGGTTTCTGTGTTCATCCCGCGCGACAATCCGCTTGACCATTATTACTATGACAACCAGGCGGAATACCTGTTTGGCGAGCCTGAATCGTGCCATTCAAATGTTCAAAACGAGCGCGTGCTTGCCATGCACATCCCCTGCGCCGCAAGGGATTTCCCGCTATCGGAAAATGAACCCATGCCCGCTTGGTGGAAGAAAGGCATGGAAAGCCTGTTTGGGTCAGGCGCCTTGGTCAAGTGGGGCGATTATGCAATCCCAAGCGCGCCCGCTGTGCGCAAGATGTCGTCCCAGTCAATCAGGTCGATTGGCAGGAACGTCCCAATAATCGACTTGGAAAGGAACAAGGAAATAGGCTCCCGCCCCTATGCAATGGCGTGCAAGGAACTGTTCGTCGGGGCAATTTACCTGTCAGAGGGCTGCCAGTACGAGTCTGTCACGTTCGACCCTGAAAAACCGAGGGCCTATGTTCGCAAGCTTCCGGGCTTCGAGCCCATATTCACCCAGGCAATGGTCTCAAAAGAGATATCTGACGAGTCAGCCTTCAAGTCAAGGGACATCGGCGCAGTGCAAATCAATTTCGGCTCGGTCCATGTCAGCGAGGAAATAGGGGCGTATTCCACAAAGGACATGTATTCCCTTGTGACGAAAAGCACGAGCTATCTTGAGGAGCCCATACTCAATGAGTTCACGACAAACGCGATCTGGTTTGACATTGACGCCTCGCTTGCAAAACGCGAGGAAATGACTTTCGAAATGTTCGGCCATGGTCTCCATGGGGCGGAGCACCTGCTCATAAACATGCTTGGCATAGTCTGCTACTGCGAGCCAAACGAGATTGGCGGTCTCTCAATGCCGTCTGGAAGGGTTTACATGTACGAGGGCGCCGAAGGCGGAAGCGGCGTGCTCGAGGCTGCGTACAATGACTTTGAGAAGGTTGCCTCGGCGGCGCTTGAGAGGATAATCAAATGCCCATGCGCCGATGGCTGCCCCAAATGCGTGCTTGACCACATGTGCGGGAACAACAACAGGTTCCTGTCGAAAAAGGGCGCAGCGGTGATTTTGAAATACCTGGTTTCCCAGTCAGCTGGAAAGAAAACAGGCAAGGGGCAAGCCTGAGAATGCAATTGTCGCCATGCGGCTTTTTTGCCAAATCCCAAGGAAATGCCAAGACTGAAACGCTTATATATCAATTATGATTCATTTTATGTGGTAATCGGGACAGTTCACGGGGGTCATATCGGATGGCGAATTCAAAACAGCTCTTCGGCCTGGTCATAGCCTCGCTTGCATTCACGCTTGTGTTCTTCATAGGCATAATCCTGTTTTCAGGCGCCAAGGCGCAGGGCAGTTCCGGCACAGTGCTCTCAAATGCAATAGCGGCCAACTCAATCGCGCCGGCGCAAAAGCAGACATTCTCAATGGCTACTGCGTACAAGTCCGGCAAGTTCTCGCTTGAAAACGGCGTTTCCGCAAGCCCGTCCAACCTCTACTATTTCTATTTTCCCAAAGGGACGGCCAAGGGCAACCCCAATGACATGGCGATGCTTGCGGGCTCCAATTTTGTTTCCGAAGTCATAGGGCTGAAGGCTGCGGGCGTGGCGCTTGTATTCTCGCCAAAATCCTGCGCACAGTCTGCAGAAACCGACTTCACTGGCTCGGGCTTCTTTGCCCACGCGGGCGCAGTCGAGGTCTCGTCAGGGCAAGTTGTCTGCGCCATGATAAAGGGCAACGCCAATTCCAAAACTGACATAAAAGTCACGGGGCTCAATGCCGACTCAATTCAGTTCTCCCAGTGATTTCCACCCTTTATGTTTTTTCAATCATAACCATTATCATGTTCCGAGCGTGGCATACGGATTAATTCCCCGCCTGCAATATTGCCAGAGTGACTTTGCATGAATGTAATACAATCTGCCACCGCCTTCACATTATTCCTCTTTCTTGCCTTCGGCATTTCCTTTGCCGCGTATCCTTCCGGACTCGTTTCATACTGGACATTTGACTCCAATGCCAATGACGCACTTGGGCTGAACAATGGCACTGTATCGGGCGCCATTTTGAATTCTACGGGCGGCAAAGTCGGCGGCGCTTATGACTTCAAAGTAGCCCTGAATAACATCAATTTCAACCAGTCGTCTTCGCTGGATTTTCCGTCCGGGTCA
>JAKALW010000037.1 GCA_021823945.1 Microcaldota archaeon | reverse complement strand
CGTGCAAAGCCCGGGGGATGTCTTCAGCGCCACATATGCCCTGTCTAGCGGCATAGGGGGCGCGCCTAATGCCACTGCCTTGCTTGTGGCGGACGGCAATAATGATTCCGCCTGGTTTTTCGAGGTTTCCGGCAACAATGTTTCGGATTACGACCTTGGCGGCAAGTATTATTCATGCACGAAAAGCCAGGACGGCACAGCATGTTTTGCCTCAACAAAAAAATTCGGGCTTGGGAAAGCCGAGGCGGAGATTTCATATTTTGAGTCAAACCCCTCCAAGGCCGTGTATATCGGCGCAAGAAAAATAACGGGGATTGACGCCTATTGTTATTTCATGAACACAACGGACGCAACTGCCGGTAATGTGAATGTTACTGGCTGTTATTCGGGAAATGGCATTCCGCTTTATCATGCGGTATACCTTGGCTCTGGCGCAGGCGAAGTGGCATATATCAGGGAAGCAAAGTCAGTCTCCTTGTCCCCTGATTTATCAGTGCTCGCAGCCCCAAACAAATATTCCATGGTCAATATGCCTGGGCTCGGCGGCGACATAGAAGGCGGAATAGGATTGGACTGCGTCCAAACGTGCAATCTCCTTGGCGCGAAGCCGGATATCAGCTTCTGCCTTAATCTTTGCACGAGCCCGTGACGCGATGGAATTTAGGAGCATGTCTTTTCAGAGCCACTGGGTTGCTGGAATGAAGGAGCATATGCTTCTAGGCAATAGAGCCGAAATACCAGCTAACCCATGCCCTAAAACATCTAATTTTTATTGCTTTGGAATTTTTAGAAAGAAAAAAATGGGGTCGCCGTGATTTGAACACAGATCACTGCGTGTTTCTAACCCTTTTCCGCAAGCGCTTTTGCGAGCGCGCGCGAGGAAAAGGGCTTCCCGAACGCAGTAGCGTACCAGGTTAGCCCACGACCCCCTAATTTTTTCGTAACCCCGACTAGAGGTTAGAAACAGGCATCATGCTTTTGAATCAAAGAATTAAAAGGGTTAGCAAAGTGTCTTTTTTGGGAATGAGATGACATTATCGCATCCTATCCTTTCTTAACTTTCCCCTGATTTGCGACTTTCTCCTGCGCTTCCCTGATTTTGTCCTCGTCGCCAAGGTAATAGTGCCTTATGGGCTTCAAATTATCGTCAAGCTCGTAAACAAGCGGCACGCCTGTTGGGATATTGAGTTTCACAATCTCGTCATCCGGCACATTGTCAAGGTGCTTTACAAGCGCGCGTATGCTGTTCCCGTGCGCCACAATCAGGACTTTCTTCCCCTCTTTGACAAGCGGGGCTATCTGGTTATTCCAATATGGCAGGAGCCTTTCCACCGTGTCTTTCAGGCACTCTGTGGCCGGCAGGTTGCCGCGCTCGACATCTTTATACAATGGGTCGTGTATTGGATGCCTCGGGTCGGACAGGTCCAAAGCAGGCGGGCGTATGTCATAGCTGCGCCTCCAGATTAGCACCTGGCCCTCGCCGTATGTCTTGGCTGTTTCGGCTTTGTTCATGCCCTGGAGCGCGCCATAATGCTTCTCATTTAGGCGCCATGACTGTTTTGTAGGGAGTTTCTGGTTCCCGATTTCCTTGAGCGTGAGTTTCAATGTCCTTGTGGCGCGCTTGAGGACTGAGGTGAACGCCATGTCGAAAGTGAAACCCGCCTTCTTGATTTCCCTGCCTGCGGACCTTGCCTCCTCCTCGCCTGTTTTTGTGAGGCCGACATCTGTCCAGCCAGTGAACCTGTTTTCCTTGTTCCACGTGCTTTCGCCGTGCCTGACCAATACGATTGTATGCATGATTGTTACACCTGGACAAAAATCTAAAATTTTCTACTTGTCCTGCGGGACACGTCGGACTAACTTCTTCAAAATTTGTCCTTGTCCGATATCGACTAATTCCATAATATTACGAGAGACTTGATGCATAGCATCCTGTAGATGTAAATTGCTTTACTATTAAGCTTAGTCAATTTACATTTAGATAACCTAAGCAAAAAAATAATTACTGTAACTTAATTGGCTTGTTTTTCTTTTTAAAACCCGCCAGTTGGGCTGCCGCCATGCCAGCAAGTATCAATGCGCATCCCGCAACCTGCGTTCCGCCAAGCATCTCGCCAAGCATGAGCCAGGAAAACAGGTACGCGAATACTGGCTCGGATATGAATATCATGGCAATCTTCTCAGCGGAAATTATCTGTTGCGCAAATGTCTGGGCAAAATACGCGAAAAGCGTGGCGAAGAGCGACAATGCGGCGATAGCGGCAAGCGCGGAGGGATGGACAGGTATGTTTCCCCCCTCGAAAAGCGCGGCTGCTGCGGAGGACAAGAGCGCCACAGCCGCTATTTGGACAGCGGTCATCCTAAGCGCGCTCACGGCCGGATATCTTGACAATACGATTATGTGCGCGGCAAAGCCGATGGCGCAAAGGAAAGTTAGCTCCTCTCCGGTTCCCGCGCCTGCAATGCCTCCTGTGAGGAGCCATAGGCCGGCAAGCCCAAAAATCACCGCAATGGCAGTTTTGGAATCAGGCAGTTTCCTCGCAATGCCCGCCGCCATGATAGGCACGAAAATTATGTACAAGCCCGTGATGAAAGCGCTTTGCGACGGGCTGATGAGCGCCTGGCCGTATGTCTGGGTTGCGAACGCCAGGAACAGCACAATGCCGGCTATCCCTCCTGCACGCCATTCCTGCCCAGTGATTTTTTCCTTTTTCACCGCAAGGTACGCGAACGCAATCAGGGCCGCAAGCGAGAACCTCAGCGCGAGAAGCGCCAGGGCGCCGTAGAACTCAAGCGAGTATTTCATCAGTGAAAACGAGACGCCCCAGATGGCTGTTGCTATTGCGGCAAGGGCCAATGCCTGTGAATTTTTTGAAAACATTCCATTACCTTTTATTGGCGCAATTCTCTTGAAATGCATATTTTATTATAATATGTCGTAATATTATGCGAAGAAAACCCGGGCATTTCCTTATTTGGTAATTCTAATGAAAATCGTACTTGCAATCACTGGCGCGTCAGGCTCAATATATGGCATGCGCGCGTATGACTTGCTTGCCAGTGAAAAAAGCATTGAGCTCTCTACCATAGTTTCAAAGGGCGCATTGGCAGTCGCAAAAGCAGAAGGCATAGCACTGCCTCCATTTGGCGGGAACGTCCACGAGGAAACTGATTTTTCCGCAGCCTTCGCGTCAGGCTCCAACGCCCCCGACGCCATGCTTGTGGCGCCCTGCTCGCTCAAGACCTTGTCCGCAATCGCAAACGGATACTGCGACAACCTCGTCTCGCGCTCCGCCGAAGTGTGCATCAAGGAAGGCAAAAAACTCGTGCTTGTAATAAGGGAAACGCCCCTTTCGCCAATCGCGCTTGAAAACATGCTCAAGCTCTCAAGGATTGGCGTCATCATTCTCCCCGCATCCCCCGGATTCTATTCAAAGCCCAAATCTGTCAATGACATTGCGGATTTCATAGTAGGCAAGTCATTTGACTCGCTTGGCGTCAAGAACTCGCTTTTCAAAAGGTGGCAAACATGGCAAAGAAAATAAAGAGACTTTCCGAACTCTCATTTGAGGATTTTGTCGCGCATCTGGAGCAGGACAAGGCGTCCGTGAGAATTGGCGCGCCTGTTTCTGAAAACATCGAGGCTGCGTCTTTCATGTATTACCTTGACGGCAAGCCGATATTCTTCCGCTCTGTCGGGGACAGCAAGTTCCCTGTCGCCGCGAACCTGTTTTCAAAAAGGAAGACGATTGCGGATTACCTCGGCTGCGACGAATCGGAAATAATCATTAGGATGTCAAATGCCATCCGCAATCCCACAAAGCCAGTTGAGGTGAAAACCGCGGGCTTCATGGCAAACCAAATCGAGCCTGTGGACCTTTCCAAGCTGCCAATACTCTTTCATTTCCCAAAAGACGGGGGAAAATACATGTCGAGCGCCGTCGTCTTCGCAAAGGACAAGGAATACGGGCAGAACATGTCTTTCCACAGGATGATGGTCATCGGCAAGGACAGGCTTGCCGCGCGCATACTCCCGCGCCACCTTGACAAGTTCATCGAGCGCGCCGGCGGCTCGCTGGACGTGGCAATCTGCATAGGCATGCCGCCGCAGGTCCTAATAAGTGCCTCGACGTCCGTGGAGCTTGGCGTTGACGAGATGGGCATCGCCAACACCCTAAAGCCGTATTACGCATACAGGCTGCCAAGCGGCATTCTTGTGCCCGCGGAGTCGCAGTTTGTCATGGAAGCCACAATCACAAGCGAGCTTGTGGACGAGGGCCCGTTTGTCGACCTGACCGACACTTATGATTATGTCCGCAAGCAGCGCGTGGTAAAAATCAACAGGATATACCACGTGGCTGACGCGTTTTACCACGCGCTCCTGCCAAGCGGACTTGAGCACAAAATCCTCATGGGCATGCCGCGCGAGCCAACAATTTACGAGAAGGTCAACGCAGTTTGCAAATGCACTGGCGTCAACATTACGCCCGGCGGCTGCTCCTGGCTCCACGCGGTTGTCGCGATAAAAAAGCAGGAAGATGGCGACGGCAAGAAAGCAATCGAGGCGGCTTTTGGCGGACACAAGTCCCTAAAGCACGCGGTGATTGTGGATGACGACATTGACATATACAATCCGGTACAGGTTGAATGGGCCATCGCCACGCGGTTCCAGGCGAAAAACGGGCTTGTGGTCAAGCTGAATGAAAAAGGCTCTTCCCTTGACCCGTCTGCCGACCCGAATACGCGCGACACTTCAAAGATGGGCATTGACGCGACAAAGCCGCTTGTGGCAAAGGGCAAGGATTTCACCCGAGCGCAAATGCCAAAGCCAGATTTCGCAAAGTGCAAATGAAATATGCCGGCATTATCAGTGTTCCACTTCAAGACGGACTGGTGCGAAAATATGGATTTGACATCGCAGGAAAAGGAAATGCTTGATGGGAAGCGCGGGCATGCCGCCAAGAAGTCAATGGAAATACTCGTGGCGCTTGGCGCTATTTTCGGCGCAGCGCGCCTCGTGCCTGTAAAGTCAGTCCAAATCGCGGGCGTGTCGTATGACAACCTTGGCGACGCCGGGCTCGAATACCTTGAATCCCTGTCAAAGGACGGCAAAGTCACAGTCAAGACAACGCTCAACCCCGCGGGAATGGATTTGGAGAATTACAAAAGCCTCGGCATAAGCGAGGATTTCGCGATAAAGCAGAAAGAGGTAATCTCCGCGTTTGTAAAAATGGGCGTGGACGCGTCATGCACCTGCACGCCGTATTATGTAGGCAACAAGCCGGGGCTTGGCGAACATGTTGCATGGTCTGAATCTTCCGCAGTGGCCTATGCGAATTCAGTCCTTGGCGCGCGCACGAATCGGGAGGGCGGGCCGTCGGCGCTTGCCGCCGCGATATGCGGCAGGACTCCCATGTACGGCATGCACCTGGCCGAAAACAGGCAGGCGCAGGTAGTTGTGAAACTTGGCCGTGCAATCAAGACAACAGCCGAGTTTGGCGCGCTTGGCAAAGCAATAGGGGATAAAATCGGGAACAAAATCCCGCTCATAGTCGGCGTGAAAAAGCCAGGCGGCGAGTGTCTGAAATCCCTTTCCGCTTCGATTGCGACCTATGGCGGCACGTCCATGTTCCACATGGAAGGTGTAACGCCAGAGAAGACAATTGTCCCGAAAGCGGGAATCATAATCACTGAAAAGGACATTGCGGCCGCATTGGCGTCCATGAATGACGATGGCGCGGAACCAGACCTCATAGCGCTTGGCTGCCCCCACCTGTCGCTTGGCGAGATGGAAAAAATATCTTCTGTTTTCGCAGGGAAGAAAGTCGTGGTTGAAACCTGGCTTTGCGTGTCGCGGGGCGTGTACAAGCAGGCATGCGAGCTTGGCATTGCGGAGGCTATCACTGCCAGCGGCGCTAAAATCGCTTGCGACACGTGCATGGTTGTCGCGCCTGTCGCGGGCAGGTGGAAGTGCGTGGGCACTGATTCCGCAAAAAGCTGCTATTACTCGCGCGCGAAAAACAAGTTCAAGGTAAGGGTGGCAAGTTTTGACGCGTGCCTCAGCTATGCAATTTCAAAGAGGTGGGACTGATGGCAATCAAGCTAAATCTTGTATCCGGCAGGGCGATTTCAAAAGGCGCCGCGACTGGCAACCTTCTAATCAGCGACAAGCCAATCTCGTTTTACGGCGGGGTTGATCCAAATACCGGCATAGTCGTTGAGAAGGGGCACCCGCTTGAGGGCAAATCCATTGCAGGCACGATTCTTGCGTTCCCTCATGGCAAGGGCTCGACAGTTGGCTCTTATGTCTTATACCGGCTGAAAAAGAACGGCCATGCGCCAGCCGCAATGATAAACGAATCGGCAGAGGCCATCGTGGCAGTGGGCGCGATTATCTCGGACATACCGATGGCCGACCAGGTGGACTTCAATGGCTTGCAAAAACTCGGCGCAAAAGCACGGCTTGAAGTCAGGGCGGACGGCTCAGTCTCAATTAATTCCGCATGAGCGAAGTGTTTCAAAATGGCAATCGAACTATTGGCGCCTGCTGGCAGCCCATCGTCCCTGAAAGCCGCGGTGGAGGCGGGGGCCGACTCAATCTATCTCGGCGGGAAATGGAACGCCCGAGCCAGGGCTCGGAATTTCTCTGATGCCGAGCTTGCGGCGGCTTTCAAATATTGCCACGACAACAACGCGCTTGCTTACGTGCCATTGAACGTGCTCGCTTTCGAGGCTGAGCTACCTGGCATTGCGGATTATATATCAAAAATATATTCCTGGGGCGCGGACGCGCTCATTGTCCAGGATTTGGGGGTGGCGAAAATCGCAAAGGAAGTGGCGCCGGATTTGCCGCTCCACGCCAGCACCCAGATGTCTGTCCACAATTCTAAGACCGCTAAAATGCTTGCAAAGCTCGGCTTTTCCCGCCTGATACTCGCGCGCGAGGCTGATTTGGAATCCGCGAACGCCATCGCCGAGAATTCGGGCGTTGAGGTGGAAGTCTTTGCGCACGGAGCGCTATGCTATTCATATTCGGGCAAATGCCTTTTCTCCTATGTCCAGACTGGAAGGAGCGGCAACCGGGGCGCGTGCGCCCAGCTATGCAGGCTGCCCTGGAAATTATACTGCGGCGGCAAGTACGTGAAGTCTGGCTATCTCACAAGCACCAAAGACTTGAACCTGCTTGATAAAATCCCGGAAATATCCAAATCAAAAATAGCGTGCCTGAAAATCGAGGGCAGGCTCAAGGATTCGGCATATGTTTCTAAAGTCGTGTCCGCCTACAGGCGCGCCATTGACAATGGCGGGATGACCGACCTGTCCGCCATATCTTCGCGCGGGTATACTGAAGGATACCTTTTCGGCGGCGCGCGCAATAATCCGCTCACAAACCCGAACTCCCATCTGTTTTCCGGGGAGAAAATCGGGCAGGTGATGTCGAACGGCCGAGACGGCGCGAAAATAATCCTGTCTGCCCCAGTGGAGGAAGGCGACTCAATCCGCTCAAGCTCAAGCGGCAAGATAATCACGCTTTACAGGATTTTCCAAAACGGCAGGCAGGTGAAGCGCGCGGCCGGCAGTTGCACCCTTCTCATCAAGACCTTGAAAAAAGGCGAGTTCATATTCAAGGTCACTCGCGCCGCGAATGCAGAAGACGCGTTCCTAGAAAAAATTATCGCATTGCCCACGGGGAAAAAGGCGCGCCCGTTCAGGTACGGAGTGTTCAGGCCTGGCTTTTCGCCCCTGCCGAAGATGCAGCTATTCCATGAATGGAAAGGCGCTCCAGGAAAAATAGTTTCAATTCCGGCGCTTGATTCAGATTACGTTGGGAAAATATCAAAAGTCAAGTCAGCGGGCTCAATCCCTGCGATAGCTGCCCCGCGCGTGATGTTTGATTCGGAAATCGGGCATTATGAAAAAATCGCGAAGGAAGCGCTTGGCATGGGCGCGCAATACGTTTTCGCGTCCGAGCCTGCTGCAATGGATTTCGGGCCCGCGATAATTGACACTTACGCGAACCTGACAAACACCTACGCGCTTTCGCAATGGATTGGGTTTGGCCCTGACGTGCGTGGCGCCATCGCGTCCATTGAGGTGCCCGCGCAGACGGCGCCAGGGCTTGGCATGCTTCCATATTTCGGGAACACAATAGAGCTGATGATATCCGAAAACGACCTTCCGCGCGAGCTTGGAATTGAGGGGAAGCAAGATTGCTACCTAAATGACCCGCGCGGCAACAGGTTTTCAAT
>JAKALW010000036.1:5324-8258 GCA_021823945.1 Microcaldota archaeon | reverse complement strand
TTTGTTCATAATATACCTGTGTTTTTTCTGCCGAAGAGGCTAGCTTTTTTGAGAAAAAAGAGCCAAACCCGTGATATTCACGGCGAAGAAATTCTAATTTTGCCGCATTATCTAAAAAACTGTTGGTTTTTCTAAGATAATTGCTCTTTGCGCTTGAAATGCCAGTAAACATGCGCTGTGATACAGGAAATCAGGTATGACAGGACAATCCCAATTCCAGCAACCTGGTAATCAAGCCCGAGAATCATTGTGTTTGGATATGAGATGTGCGCTGAGTAGAGGTAGAGCGCGACCGAGGCAGTTGTACTTGACGGGCATGGCGCCCTGATGCATCTTATCCCAGTGTCAAATTGGATGAATGGCATGAAAAGCACGAACAAGGCCAGGGCGAGGATTGCCTTTGAAATCGGCTGTGGAGAGAGGCATTCTTTGAAGTCCATGTATTTCTCTCTAAGATATTGAATTTAAACCTGAATGTTTTGGTTTGGCTTGCTTGGTTGCCCTAATGTTACAACGGGTTTTAAATCCGGCTTGATGAATTTTCCCATGAAAGCCAGTGGTAATTTTGTTTGCAAGTACTAGGGGAATAATGTTGGCAGGCGCGGGAGGGACGCGCAGATTCTCTTTGCCAACCTTGCCGCCAGGGCGCGCAAAAATCCAGAGCTTTTTTTCAAGGCTTTAAAGGACGACGAGAATTATTACGGGTTTGTGTATAAGGAGAGGCGAAGCACCAAAATCAGCGGCAGGGTAGCTGCAAAATCCAGATTCATTCTCCATTGCACAAACCCCTTGTGCGAGATGCGCGACGATTTTGGAAAATGCAAGGCTGAAAAGTCGAAAGAATTGCCCAGGAATCTGTAGGCGCTGGCAATTAAATCGGGAAAAATAATGTCAAACAAGACATGGCTAATATTATATTGGTTTTACGGGCAATTAATTAGTATTCTTATTTCTATTCTTTTTTCTATTCTTATTTCCAAGTACTAAAGATTTTCGCAAGCAAATAAAATAAGGAAATTTGCAAGCAATAAAAAAGAGAGCTATTGCAAAACCCTAAAATTTGCCTTTTCATTTCAGGTGCGGAAGAAGATCGCTTAAGAGCATTGAGCGAAGAAGCTCACTGTCATCAGTGTAAACTGGCTTTATTGCCTCAGCCGCATTCTTGTAGCCGTGCAGGTAAAGCCAGTTTGAAAAGTCATTTCTTGCAGCGTGGCCTAGCAAAATGCCGCCGTCAAGGCTGCCAATCAAGGAACATAATTCTGCCAAATCCCGCGCCCTGCCAATCTCAACGCCCGCGGAGGTGCGGAAAATGAAATCCCCAAAGCCAAAATAATCGCGGATTATCTCGCCAAGAGAGCGGAAAAGGTTAAGATCGTTTTTGTCAAGTGTGAACACGCTTGGATCTTTCCGCGCCATATCAAGCCTTTCAGGCTTGCTTGATTGCATGATTACCGGCACACCTTTGTTGTACATCCTGAGCATTTTCATAAGTCTGAATGAATCGCCAGGGTATCTCATGCCAAGTATTGCGCCTGCAAACCTCTGTTTCACGCCATTGATAATTTCAACTGCCTCATCATAATTCCTTGCCAGAAGCAGGCGTGTCCTGTCCTTGCTAAAGTTATACAATTCAGTCAAATAGCCAGTGTAATAGTTTGGTCTGCTTTCAAAAACAAGGATGCTCCTCTCATGGTCTGACATGTAATTCAGCTTGCTCTCATGTACCGCTGCCATCATAGGGAATAGGCCGCTAACACCTGTGTATTGAAAAATATAGTCAATTTGCGATATGACCTTATCCGGCTCAAACCCGCGCGAGGCTACGAGGCTTTTGAGATTCTCCTCCTTGCCAACGCACTCTGGCTTGCTTGTGAGAAGCACCACTGCCGCGTTGTTTGAATTCTCCTTGACATCCGCCGCAATCTGCTCGAATTTATATGGCCGAGTTTCGCCAATGTCAGAGATGACAAGCGTTGATGAATCAGAACCTTTTAGCTTTTCCTTCAAAATTGGCAGGAGTTCAGACCTATCCAGCTTTATGCCTGAAAGGGGAACTACCGTGAGGATCTTTTCCACCTGAAGCTGCCTGTTTGCAATAGATGACATGGCATTGCCGATAGTCAGAGTCTCGCGCGTCGGACCGAGGATTATAACCTTTTTAATCTGGCTTAAAGTTGTTTGATGCATGAATGGCCTCTTGGAAACTTTTTGGATGTTGCGCCTTGAAAAATGCTGTTTTTTGCAAGCGTGCCGGGCTCTGGCAAACGTCTAAAATTAAGGGACTAACGGTTAAATGTCTTGCTATCCTAAAATTTTGCGGGATGGGAGCAGAATATAGGTTCAGGGATTACCCTACAAAAATATTGGAACTTGGCAAGACTGCCAGGTTGCCTGAGTTCGAAAGGTATTTTGGAGGGGAAACCGGCGGCAAGGGAAGCGGATTGATGTTTTTCCGGCACGCATTGCTTGAAAATGAGCAGTTCTTGAACAAGCAGTTCAACTCCCAGGTGTTTTTGGCAACGCCAAAAACAAGCGTGCTCGAGACAAATCTTTTTTTGAGCTTCATGGACCAAAACAGGCTATGGGGATTTGTTAGGAGCGGGCCCGATGACACTGGCCTTGTAGCGCGGTTCCTAAAGGCGGAATTTTCCCCTGAGCAAAGAGAGATATTCCAATTCATAATCAATGACAGGGAAAAGGGGCATGTGAGGCCCATTGTGATCCGCTCGTCAAGCAGAAATGAGGATGCAGAGCGCGCGTCGTTTGCAGGCATATACAAGACAGTTCCCCTGCCAAATATCAACAACGACCCGAAAGTCAGGCTCGAACAGTTAGAGTCTGCCGTGAAAATAGTATATTCAAGCATGTTTTCCAACGCTGCAAGAAGCTACAGGAATATCCTTGAAATCCCCGAGGGCGGGGAGCAGATGGCAG
>JAKALW010000036.1:0-5314 GCA_021823945.1 Microcaldota archaeon | reverse complement strand
GATATTTACCATCCCGAAATATCATTTGCCGCATTTTCATACAATGACTTCCCAGTAGCAGGCATAAAAAAGGAGGATGGTTTTGCACGCCTTGCATTCGGGCTTGGGCAGGGAGTAGTAGATGTCCAGGGGCAAACAGCTGTAAGGATAGGGCTTGCAAGGCCGGACCCGCCCGCGGGCATGTATGATGTGAGGCAGACTCTTAGGTGCGCGCCAGACAGCTTCTACGCCTTGCCTTTGAACCAGAGCGCCGACTTGGCAAAGGGCGAAAATTTTTTCCTGAAAAAATTTCCGCTTGAAGAACATGGGAATCAAAACATGGTTGAACAGCATTACAGGTGGTTTGACGGGTTTGACAGCATTTTTGACTTCCCAAGGGGCGAACACCCGCTTCCGGTCGCGACATTTTCAAGGCTTCTCCGGGGGCAATACGGCAATTCGTTTGTGAAAGTGATTAGGGCATTGAATGACTTGCTTAAATCTTACTTTGGGACAAATGTGGATTTTGAAGGTTCAGCGGACTTTATACGCGGGCAGGACGGGAAATGGCGCTCTGTCATATATCCTCTCCAGGCGCGGACGCAAATACGTTCAGACATGGGAAGGGTAAAAGAGCTTCCGCAGGTTGCCGAGAAGAATGTCCTATTGCGCGTTGGCGATGCGGTAGGCAGGGGCAACCAGAAATTCCGCGACATAATTTATGTCCCGCCTGAAATGTTCAATTTCAGCACCGCATTTGAGATTGCGCAGGAATTGAGGGATTTTGGAATGAATTTTGACGAAAGCCGCAGGTACCTGCTATTGGTCCCCGGAAGATTCGGCTCAACAGACTGGTCTTTGGGCATTCCGGCGGACTATGGCGCTGCAAAAAACGCGGTCGCAGTTGTGGAATATATGAAAGGCAACTGGGAGCCATCGCAGGGCACGCACATGTTTGAGGCGATGGTCGGGAGCGGCAAGGCATTATTGCATTACAAAGACGGGCAGTTGAAGCTTGACAATTTCAAGGACCAGGCGGTAGGCGTCCGGAAAGGGGCCTATCTGGAGCACTACACTTTTGACAGGGATTTTGAGCTTTTAATTGACGACGAGCAAAATTGCCTTATACATATGAAATAGCAATTTTCCCCCGAACTGCATCGGCAGGGATAAGTCCAGGATTTCAAAAAAATAAGCAAACTTCTTTTCAAAGATATGAATATATATGCACAAACGCGAACTACCTGAGATATGGCTAAAAATTTGAAATTCATTTTTTCCGGCATTGCCGGAATCGTGGCGCCAATTGTCGCGCTTGTCTGCATATTTACCGCTGTCGGCACATACTCGGCATTTTCATGGCAAAATAACGCGCTGTCAGACTTAGGCTCAATGAATCAGGAGCCCACAAGAAGCCTGTTCAATTACGGACTTATTGCAGGCGGAATTATGGCGCTTGGATTCGCCTATGGCTTAAAAAATTACCTGCGGGGTTGGGAAGGAGGCACGTGGGCAGCCATTGCCTTTGCACTTGAGATGCTTACACTGGTCGGCATAGGCGTGTTCCCGGGGGACTTCATGCCCTCGGCGCACGTGCATTATTATGTCTCTGTGGCCTTTTTTGTTCTGTTTCCCGTTGTAGGATTTATGATAACTTATGGCCTGTTAAAGACTGGGCAAAAAAAACTTGCGGGCCTAACTCTGCTCCTTGCCATTCTGGCGGCGCTTGTCTGGATTGCACACTGGACAGCCCATCCGTTCGGGCCAGGCGTTGCAATACCTGAAATTGTGGCAGCCATGTGCGCAGGCGCGTGGGTGGCCATAGTCGGCGCGCTCATGGTGAAAAAAGGTTTTGGAGAGGGGAGTCCGAGCATTGAAAATAACGGCGCACAAGGAAGGGAAGGCTCCACAGGAAACAAATTCTTCAATTCTGTGATTGAGGAATAAGAGATAGGCAGGAATAAGCATAAAACGCTGGAGCGCAGGCTTATTTCTTGGCGCCAGGGTATGCAATTGTCTTGAGGAATTCCGTTATCCTGGACACTGTTAAGTTGTTGAATTCAGGCCCGTGAAGCTCCCAGTACTTGTCAAACACTGCCTTGTAAAGATACCTTATGGAATATTGGCAATGTATGAGTATGTGGCTGATTTGCTGCCTGTCATCTTCCCAGGCAAAGTCGTACTTGAAATCAAGCCTTGCCCTTGCCATAAGGGTGTGCAGGAACGAGAGGGCGGTGTCTGCCTGCGTGTTTGGGAAAAGGGCGGCATCAGGGGGCTTTATTGTGGAGATTTCCTGCGTGAGATAACGTATGTCAAATGGCGTTTTGAGTGTAATCTGGCTTTCAAAAAAATCCATGAATGCCATGAAATCAGATGGATTCACACGAGATGCCTGCTGGGTCCGGGTGCAATAGAGGCGCGCCATGAATTTGTAGACCTTTGAGAAGTTCTCCCTGTTTTTCACGTCCTCGCCTGCAATGTCGGCGGGGACAGGGAGGGAATTCCGGAACAGCCTGTAAAATTTCCTGACTTTTTCAATGTCAACAGGATTGTCTTTTTGGAGTTTGGCGGAATATTGAAGAAGTATTATTTTGGACGGAGTTGCGCTTTTCATAAGCCATCATTTGCCGCTGGTTTTTGTGTAGACTTTTTTGCCGAAGTCGCCAGGTTTGATTTCCATGGCTGCCCGCATTAATGCGTCCTGCTCATTCTTGCCAAGTTTGGATACGTTTTTCATGAATGCGCCCTTGCGGTTTTCAAGGAGATAGCTCAGGCGCCAGTATGCCTGCCAGGCGAACCCGTCAAGAGAGATATCGTCGAGGTAGAGCTGGGAGTTCTTGTCGTATTTGCGTATGTCGAGGAGTGCTGAGAGTTTCCCAGCGTCGAGGTCGCCGCGCTTGAACTCTTTTGAAAACGCCCTGGCAAGGCCCAAAAGCGCGCCTGCCTTTTCCGCGTCCTGTGAAAATGGGATGTAAGAGGAAAACGCTTTTTCAAGGAAAATGCATTCGGGCGGGAATACGCTCGAATCGCCTGTTTCGTATTGGCTGTGAAGAAGTATCACGTTTTGCGCAGCGCCAAAAAGCAGCTTCACTGCATCTGGCTTTTCGCCAAGGAATTTCGCGATGTTTGCGAAAAATTCCTGCGGATAGGCTGAAAGGACTGCTGTGGCGCTTGCGAAAAGCTCGCTAGGGTTGTCGTATGGATGGCCAGACCTCCACGCATGGGTATAGGTCGACTCCTCGAAAAACGCGAACATGGGTGCGGAATCATTTACTGTTCTCCTTGTACCGCCTGAAAAGCTTAGCCTGAACAGGTCGCTAGGCGCAATGCCCATGTCAGACGACATGATTATGAACTGGCCGCGCAGGCCTGCCATTGCCAATGCGGTTTTTTCATTTTTCGGGGGAGTTTTCAGCATGGCATCATAAAGCCAGTGCGAACCCTCATGGGTTAAAATCATGCCAAGCTCGAAAGGGCTCTTTGAAAGAGCGGATTTCTCAAGCAGGATGCGCGGGAGAGACGAAATGCCTGGCTCCTCGTACCTGCCGCCGCCAAGGCTCCCCTGCGTTATTTCCCCGTCTTCCACTATGATTAGCCCAAGGGGCTTGAACTTGCGCGGGATTATGCCCCATGCATTGCTGCCCGAACCGGGCACGCCCGAATAGATTTTTTCAAGTTCCTGCAGTGCGGGCACAAGGGCTGCTGCGAACCCGCTTTTTTGGATGTCCTTTGATTTTATCATGCCCTCGATGCCTTTCATCTCCTGTTTTGAAAGCAGGATTTTAGGCAGGTGGACGCTTATCCTGTCAGCGCCGAAAACGAACTGGTACTCGTTTTTGAAAATCTGGTCTGTCACTGAAAAATAGGGCTTTTTCGAGATTTCCGAAGTGAACTGGATGGGCTGTGAGACCCGCGTATTGTCCTGCAGGACAGGCCGGAACTGCCGTATTTCAGGCCCTTCCTTTGAAAGCCACGTCTGGAAAAGCATGTGGATTATTGGGCATGAAATGAATATAACTTTGCCTGATTGACCGGATTGGCGGGAGAGTGCATTGAAAAACCCGCCAAAGCGGGCTTATTCCTTTAGTTTCATCTGCCTTGCCTTGACGCCCGCCTCCTGCAAAAGCCTTATCGAGGACTGGCCAAGCGGGTAATTCTCATTGTAAATTACCTCCTTTATGCCGGAATTGATTATCATCCTCGTGCAGACGAGGCATGGCGAGTATGTGATGTAGATTGAGGACT
The DNA here is from genome assembly GCA_021823945.1 of Microcaldota archaeon. Classification (GTDB taxonomy): domain Archaea; phylum Micrarchaeota; class Micrarchaeia; order Anstonellales; family VGKX01; genus JAKALW01. Next base: position 1,090 of record JAKALW010000036.1, on the reverse strand, counting down.
CCTTTATTGAAATGCCGTGATATGCGGCCTGGCAAATCGAGTTCTCCTCTGCGTGGGAGCAGAAGCACTCTTCGAGCTTTGTGCCGGAATCGGCAAATGAGTTGCAGCGCGGGCAGCCGCCCTGGTCGCAGTTCCTTGTGCCCCGGGGAGTGCCATTGTAGCCTGTCGAGACTATCCTTTTGTCCTTGACTATGACAGCAGCCACGTGGCGCTTTATGCAATTCGAGCGCGTAGCCACCATTTTGGCAATGCCCATGAAATAGTCGTCCCAGGACGGGCGGTCGGACTTGAATTCCAAGGAAATCTCGCCAAGCATCCTGTCCACGTTGTCGTGGAGGAGAACGAGGTCGGCGTCATTTGTTATTTTTTTCGTGGACATCTTGAATACTTCCGCGAGCTGCTGGCGGTTCTTGTCAGAGCTTGCAAGCTCAGCTTTTTCAACTGATATGAAACCCTCGAATGTCAGGGGGTCGCCCGCCCTGTTTCTCGCCTTCATGCGCTCAAACCTGACCTCGGCGGGCGCAGTGAGGTATAAAAGCGTGAAGTTCGGGGTCTTTGCAAGCTCCTCGACTTCGGAGGGATTACGGATTGAGATGACGGCGTAATTCTTGCCCTTGTCCAGTTTTGCTATGGTCATTTTCGCAAGCACGCCAGGTCCGTGTTTGGCGCGCAGTTCATTGCCCTTTGCTATGAGGTTCTCGCGCGTGACCTGCTTGCCTTCGGACGCAAGCTCGTCGCGGATTATGTCCGACAGGGAAAGATAATAGAAACCTTTTTTCAGCAGGTATTCGGCTACCGTGTCCTTGCCAGCACAGTTTTCTCCAGTGATTCCAATAATCATCCAAATGACCCCCAAGAAATAACAGGTAAATTATTGCCTCGCAAGGAATTTAAAAGAGGGCTTGCCATGCCTGCGCTGCCTGCCCGGTTTTTCAGGCTTTTTTGGGGGTTTGTTGCTTTGCGGAGATTGAAAACAGGTCGAAAGGCACGCCCTTGCCGGATTTGGCTGAAGGGAAGATGGCGTAGTGGAAAAGCGTTTCCTTGAGGTATGGCTCAAAGTCGGCAATTCCGCCAACTTCCCTGCCAAAAA
>JAKALW010000035.1 GCA_021823945.1 Microcaldota archaeon | reverse complement strand
CCGTTTGTTTCAAGCCTTAGCACAATAGTGTCGAATGGCTCTGTTTGCTTGGCGCCAAGATGCACAGGCATATCATGGAACCAATCTACAAATATGCTGACTTTCAATGTCAGCGGGTTTTCAGGCTATGCGGCCAATACCTCGCCAACCTATTCAGGCGCTGGCGGCGCGCCAATGAATTCCAGCGGCACGCTCGGGATAAACATCACTTCCACAAACCAGATTGCTGTCTATACAGCAAGCGCCAAGAACAACAGCGCGTTCTCATTCATTCCTGTAACTCCGCCAGCGGCAGGTTCCATTACCCTGACTTCAAACGAGTCCTCAAACGTGACAGGAGGCGACACTGGCTTCTTGGTGGAAAACCAGGGCAATGTCAATGTTTCCATAACAGTGGCTTCAGACAAGAATGCTTCCTTGTTCATAGGCGGTTCAACGCCCTTGTTCCAGATGTTTGGGGCGCAGAACAAGACCAATTCCTGTCCTGGCATAAATGCTACAATGCAGGACATTGGCACGTCCCCCATAACTGCGTGCCCGTCCCTTGCCTATGCGGACACTGCCGACACGATTTGGGCATATGTGCTTGTCAGGATAAACTCGGACAGCCCGCCGCAGGCAAATACTGCGACTCTGACATTCACAAGCACGCAGAACTGATTGGCGGCGACGCACCAGCGCGTGCAACGTTCACTTCAAAACCACTTAGCATAGGCTAAGTAGTAAAGTGGCCGGCTTGGAACGTTGCATGCGGAATGGTTTAGGCTGCCAAGGAATGTTGCACTCTTGGCATCTTTACACAGAAGAACGCTACATTCATTTCTAACCCTAGTTAAGTGGTTTAGACTAGAATGTTGCACGCGTTCAGGCTTCGCTGCCAAATAATTAACTATAAAAACATCTTTTATCCAATTGGAAGGCATGGCTGACCAGCACATCGAGAGCTTTGCCTTAGAAAAACCCAGCGCTCCCGGTTTTGGGCATGCGGGGGAGTCGCACGACTCAAGGCTCAATCTGGAGAAGATGTGCTCGGTCCCGACATGGAAAGAGGTGCTTTACGACCTTGTCCTCTCGGAAAAGCTCGACCCGTGGAACATAGACGTGGTCTTCATAACAGAGGAATACCTGGCGCGCATCAAAGAGCTCAAGCAGCTTGACTTGCGCCTGTCGGCAAACCTCGTCCTCGCAGCGTCAATACTTCTCAAATACAAGTCCGACGCGCTCAAGATAGAAATAGCCCCGCAGCCGACACTTGACGATTTTTCAGGCGACTTTGGCGAGGTGGCCGCCATAGGGCAGTTGGAACTGTCAGACAGGATACCCCCGAAAAGGCAGGTCACGCTTGAAGAGCTCATGGGCGCTCTCGAGGACGCGTTCGAATTCGAGAAGAAAAGGATTGAGAAGAAGTCCCACATCCAGACAAAGCTTGACGTCCCGTCGTACAACATTGTCCTCCCGGAATTCGACATTGAGGAGGAGATGGGAAATGTCATGAAAAAAATAGAGGCAATGAAGGACAAGGACGGGTTCGTGCTCTTCTCGAGCATGATTGAGGGCGCGGAGCCGATAAAGACTATTTACCTCCTCCTGCCGACTTTGCACCTTGCCCAGCAGCAGAAAATCGGGCTAATACAGGAGAAGTTCTTCGGCGACATCATACTATACAGGATACCCGAAACCCAGGCAGAGGGGAACGGCGGGAAGCCGCAAATCAAGCAGGCAAAAAAACAGCTCCACAACATTGCCAAAATCCAGGAAATGCACGTGGCAAGCATTGCTGGCAAGACGCAGGGCCAAAAGGTAGCTTAAAATGAAAGAGGAAAGCATTGTCGAGGCTGCGCTGTTCATCAGCGCCAAGCCGCTTGCTGTGTCTGAGCTTGGCAGGCTCATAGGCGTGGCCGCGCCGGGCTACGTCGAGGGCGTGGTGAAGAGGCTGATTGCAGATTACGATTCCAGGGAATCATCCATACAGATTGTTTTCGAGGATGGGAAATACGTCATGCGCGTGAGGCGCGAGTACCTCGACAAGGTCAAGCCGTTCGCGCAAAGCGCAGAGATTTCCCAGCACGCTTTGAAGGCGCTTGCGTACATCAACAACAAGGAGGGCGTGCTCAAGTCGAGCCTGGTAAAGCAGCTTGGTGACTCGGTGTACCAGGACGTCAAGGAGCTTGTTGAAAAGGGCTTCATTACCCAGAAAAAGGCGGGCAGGAGCAAATCCCTGCACACGACAGACAAGTTCAAGGAATACTTCTCAAAGCCCCAATAGGGCGGGAGCAGCTAAATGGCAGAAATACTTATCCCCAACAAGCAGGCGAATTGCCTCAGGGAGGACAAGGCAGCCAGGGAATCTGGAAGCCAGAGGGTATTTTGCAAGAATTTTGAAAACTGCCCCGGAAAAGTAGGGGCCAACGGTTCTACTTTTTGCCTCATGCCCATGGTCGAATCAATGTTCTCTGTGAAGATGCCGGCAGCTTTGGAACAGGCGTATGCCAAAGCGTGCAAGCAGCCATGAAAACAACTGCGCCGAGGTCGGCTTTTTTAAACTTGACTTAGCATATCTAATCTCTGTTTAGTTTTTTGAGGTGTATTGGAATGACAGACAAAAGGCCTTTTGATGTTTTGAACAACTCCCTTAACAACACTGTTGTCGTGGGATTGAAAGGTGGCGTCGAGATGAGGGGAGTGATGTCCTCTTACGACGTGCACATGAACATCGTGCTTGAAAAGTGCGAAGAGCTCAAGGACGGCCAGGTGAAGCGCGGAATCGGGACAATCCTTCTGCGCGGCGACAGCGTAATCTACATTGTGCCGACAGCCTGAGTTTGTGCGCAAACTGTGTGGTTGTAAGCATGGATTTCAAAAGCGTCCTTGCGGGCGTGTTCCTCGCGTTCGGGGCGTCAAACCTCCTCGCGGTGTTCGGGATAAGCTTCTCGCTTCTGAGCATCGGCTCCCTGGTGTTCTTCGGGGTTGATTTCGGGAAGATTATCGCGGCAGTGCTTTCAATAGCCATTGCGTATTACCTGATAAAATCCAAGGACTGAATTGTTTTTTATTTCTTGGCTTCTCTTCTTCTCCTTATCCACGGGCTTGTAGCGAAACGGTATCGCGCCTGCATGGCATGCAGGAGACTGGGGGTTCGATTCCCCCCAAGTCCATAGCCATATGGGGAACCGAAGGGTTTCACCAGTCCCCCTGAGGCTTTCACCCCCTCAGAGAACACCAGATTCTTGTTTTTTAATATGGAAAGGACTAAGAAAACCTGCGCATTCTCCTGAAAAAGTCTTGTTTTATTAAGGCCAATATGGAAAAATAAGCATGGATTCCAAAAGGTTAGTTTATCGCAGGGCGCTTCTTGCCTCATCCATACTCATCGCGTTGCTTGTATTTGCAAATGGCGCATATGCCATATCAGCTGGGATTTCCCCGGCTTCCGCAACAGTAAACTACGCGGACGCCTCGGGCAACAAGACTGTCAGTGGCAGTTTCAAGATAATCAACTCCGACACTGCGGCTGGCGACATGACTGCATACTCCCAATCGCCTTATGTGAGGATACTTCAGCCGGATACATTCACAATTCAGCCCGGGCAAAGCCACACAGTGGAATACGAGGTCAGCCTGCCTGGCAATTACCCCGCAGGCAGGACCAGCCTACTCATAACAGCCACAAAAAACCCCGACAATGGGGCTGCCTTCGGCATAGCCGTGGCATTGAATTACGTGATTTTCATTGACAGGAAAGACAGCCCGGAGCCAGTTGGAACAGCCAATGACAATGTAACGCAGGCAATAAACTCAACAGCCAATGGCATGAACACAACAGGAAATGGCGCAAGCATGACAGGCAATCCAACAAACTGGGCTAACATCCCAGCCAGTGGCATGAACACGAGCGGCAATTCAACAGACGCCAATCCAGGCGCGCTGGGCAGTGCAGGCAATGTCACAACTGCAACAGGAAATCAGGGTTTGCAAACAAGCGCGGTTCAGGGCGCAGCCCAGGGAAAAAACATTGTCCAGCTCTGGCTCGAATGGCTGTTCGGGCTTTTCAAATTCTAAAAAAACCTGTAATTGGCAAGTGTCTTGTCAGGATTCTGCTCGTCCGTGATGGGGGAGCCGGCGTAATTCATCGGCTCAGATGTTTATTATTACGTCCTTTGCGTCGAACCTGACTTTCCTCTCCAGCGCGTGGGCGTCAGACTCCGCCCTGTAGCCAATGGGAGCAAGCACCGCAAGTTCCAGGCCCATCTTGCCAAGCCCCAGCACTTCCTCTGCCTGTTCCCTGGCAAACCCTTCCATTGGGCAGGCATCTATTCTCAACTGGGCGCACGCATAAAGCAGGAATCCAAATGCAATGTATGCTTGCCTCTTTGCCCAGCACTTGAGCTCCTCTTCCGGCATGGCCGCCATGAACTCGACAATGCGTTTCTGGAAAGAGGCGAGCCGCGCCTTCTGCTTTTCCTTTTCTGCGTCATCCTTCGCTGGCTGCGCCCTGGAAATGGATTCCATGTAAGCCGAGACGTGGGAACTGCCGAAATTCTTCGGGGTGCAAATTGCGATTACGTAGGGCGCCTGGACTATTTGCTGCTGGTTCCAACACGCCGCCATGAGCCTTTCCTTGACAATTTTGTCGCTTATGACAAGGAATTTCCAGGGCTGCAGCCCGAAAGAAGACGGCGCGAGGCGCAATGATTCCAAAAGCGCGCCAAGGTCCGCGTCAGAAACCTTTTTTTCCGGGTCAAAAGACTTGGTGGCATAGCGCCAATTCAGGCTGTCAATGACTTCCTGTCGCGGGCTTGCGTTTTTTTGCATGAATGCTCACTTCCAAAAGGAGTTTCCCGGGCTTGCGCGCCCCTGACATTGGCAAACCTGGGGCAAAAAGCAACCCCTTTGACAATGCGAACTCCCATGGGAATGATTGGACGCGGTTTGTATTTAAATGCTAAGCAGACGGGGCGGGCAACAGGTAAAACAATTAATAAGCCCCAGACAAAACCCATATGGGACATGTCATTTTTGGGGGGAGAAACCAGATGGATAGGAAATTCTTGCTTTTTTCAATTACCGCTGTTGCGGTATTCTGCATGGCGCTTTTGGCAGGGTGCGCCGGCACGGGCGGGCAGGGCCAGGAACAGAACCAGACAGGTGCGCCAAACGGGACATATACGCTTGAAAACAGCTTTGACATAGCAAAGGCATGGATTGAGGCGAGCCCGACCTATTCCTTTGACGGCGCTGGCCTCAAATACGTGTCGTCAAGCGACCAGTTCAGGTGCCCGTACTGCTTCTCATACAATTTCACATTTACAAGTTCCCACGCGGGATACGGGAATCGAGCTGGGCAGGCGCTCGCCCAAGTGGCAACGCGGCACGAAATAGAGGTCATAGTGAACAATGGCGTTGTAGAGTCGGCAGTGATAGACAATGCATGGGACGAGATGGAGTCCAAATACCTGGCAGGGGAATGGCCGCAGCAGCCCGCCACGCCCGAAGCAGGCAACTCTTCACAAGGCGCTGGAGATACAGGCGGCAATGCAACTGTGCCAACAACCCCTGCAAGCTCGGGGCAAACACAGCCGCAGCAGCCAGCTGCCCCGGGAGCGGGAAGCGCTGCCACATACGCAAGCAGCCTCAAGGCTGCGACTGCCTACGTGGCAAGGACATCGACTTTCGGCTCAGACAGTTATGATTTGCAGTTCCTAAGCTCCGACGCGTACGCGTGCGACTCGTGCTGGACATTCAGGTTCTCATACTCTTCCCCCTCCGCGGGCTACGGCCAGGGCAGGGACCCGAACAGTACCAAGGAGACAGCCCACACAATCGAGGTCATAACGGGCAACGGCACAGTCATAAGCGCGATTGTGGACGGCAAATACGACGAGGTGTCGCAAAGGATGCTTGGGAATGAGGGGATTGCGAATCCCGCGTCGCAAAACTGCATTGACAAGGGGTTCAACCTCAGCATTGCAACTGACGCCACCGGCGGCGAATACGGCGAATGCTCGAAGCCCGGCTACAGCACGTGCGAGGAATGGGCGTTCTACAAAGGGTCGTGCCAGATTGTGCCCACCTGCAACTCGACTTCGGCATGCCCCGCCAACTCGTCATGCTATTATTACAAGCCATGCCAGAAATTGCCTGACGGCACCACGTCCTGCGGCATGGAAAGGGGCGACTCGACGTGCCATGCCGACTGCAATGCCGACTCAGACTGCACTGGCGGGCTGACGTGCAGGGAAGTGATGATAAACGCGCCCGAAGCCACAACTATAGTGAAAATGTGCCTGTGGCCATCCGAGGGCAAGTTCTGCGGCGGGTTCGCGGGGTTCCCATGCCCCGACGGATACGCGTGCAAGCTTGACGGGGATTACCCGGACGCGAGCGGCACGTGCAGCAAGATTGGATAGATTGATGCGGAATTGCCAGAAGATGCAATAGGGCGCAAATCGCAATGGCAAAATAGCAAAAAAAGGTTTCAAGGCATGATAACAATAGAATTCGACAAGGCGGAGTACGCGGCTGGCGAAACAGTGATCGCAACCATCAGGGCGACGTTTTCAAAGCCAGTCAAGGCAAGGGCGCTTGTTGCCCGGCTCGCGTGCGAGGAAAGGAAAATTATCAAGACGCACGTTGCCATGACCCAGGACGATTACATGCAGGAAAAAGACCTCGGGATACCAAAATCCACAAACATCAAGACGGAAACTTACGAAGAGTCGGCAATTGTTTTCACGCAAAGCGCCAAGATAGGCGGAGCTGGCGTTTACTCTGGCGAGGAGTTCAAAGCCTCTTTCAAGCTCCCCGAAGACGCCCAGCCCACAAGCCGCGAGTTCGGGCATGACGGCAAGATTCATGTCTGGACACTGCACGTGAAGCTCGACATTCCGTTCGGGTTTGACAAGAACGCGTCAAAGGACGTTTTTGTTGCAGGGCTTGAATGGTAAGACGGGGCTTTTTCTAAATCTTCCCTTCTTTCTTGTATGGCTTGCCATTGGAGTCAACGCCCGCAAGGGAATACGACAGTCCGGAGAATGCCTGGTTCATGCCTAAAGGCCCGAAGAGAAGCAGCACGCCTTTTTCAAGCCCCCTGACCTTCACAACTTGGGACAGCTTGCCTGACTTGCGCACGCCCTGCCCGTCTTCAAAATCAACGTGCGAGGCAAGCATGAGCATGCCGCCGCTATCGCCAATGTTGTCGAATTCGAGGATTATGAAATTGTCAAGCTTGCCGCCAAGGCGGGCGCTATTTTTGATGTAGAGCAGGTCGAGCGGCGTCTTGACATTTGAGAGCGAGCTTATGGCATTGCTTGAGGCATTGCCTGACTGGAGGGTGGCTGAAAGCGTCAAAGGCCCGGGCGGCGTGTCGTCTTTCAGGTCGAACTTGATTTCAAATGCCGCCTTTGAATCGCCAGCCATGTCCGCGCTTGCTGGCGATATGTCAATGTCGAGGCTTTTCTTTTTGGAGTCCTGCAACGCCGCGGCAAGAGTGCAGGACAGGGGCTTTTCGCCGGGATTTGTGCCCAAAAGCGCGCACGTGATTTCTTTTTGCCCCTGCGATAGCGAGACAGGGAGGCTTTTTTGCAATTCGAGGTGCAGGCTGTCGATTTGCCCGAACGGCTTGCCGCACATTGAACAGAACTTGTCCTTTTTGGAAAGGGGTGACTGGCACTGCGGGCAAAGCTCCGGGCGGACTGGTGCAGCCTGCTCTTTTTTCGCAAGCGCATTGTCGTCCGCGCCCTTCTCAGACTCGATTCTCTCGCCAAGCGCGTAAAGGTAAAGGTTTTCCAGGTTCTTCTTGTCGATTTCCCGCGTCCTGCCCTTCCCGAGGAGTTCCCCTATCTCAAGGCGCGCCTGCTTCTCCATTTCAAGCTCGATTTTCCTGCCTATTTCAGCACCGCGGACTTCGGGAGGGGGAGTCTCGCCTGTGCCGCCCTCTTGATTTTCCAGCGGACCTTTGGCTGCCGACTTCCCCTTGGCGGCCTTGCCGTCCCCGCCTTCGTCAGGCGCGGCAATGAGCCTTTCAACCGCCACCGAGGCGTGCTTTTGGATTTGCAACATGAGTTCCTTTTCCGCCGCGGCCGCAATGCCTTCCGGCGCATCGGGGGCCAGCGCCATGCGCTTTGCCGCGTCAGACTCCAGTTCCTTTTTCTTCTTCTCAATTGCGGCTATTTTCGCGGAACTTGCCTTGCGCGTCTCGGTGAGCTTCTTGTCCTCCGAGCCGGTTTTTTGCGAATACCATTTCTCGATTTTGCCAAGCTCCGCGGATTTCT
>JAKALW010000034.1 GCA_021823945.1 Microcaldota archaeon | reverse complement strand
ATCTATTCGCTGGAAACCTTCAAAAACGGCTTTGTCGTGGCAGTCAACAAAAAGCTCACGAGGAAATACGAAAACATAGTCGGGCAGGCAGGCGACGGCATGGCGCCTATTCGCCCTTGAGCTTCATTATCGCAAGCGCTATGTCGCCGTTGGCGTCCTTGATTGCCTGCGACGCCTTTTCTTCTGTTGCGCCGGTCTGCTCGCGCACGAGCGCCAGGTCGTCTTTTGAAATGGCGGCTTCCTTCACTACCTTGCCCGCAATCTGGAAAGACGACTCGCCGTTCATCTTTATTTCCGTGACCTGGGGGTTTTCGATTACGATTTTTTCGGAATCAGTCTCGATTATGACCTTTGTCGCAGGGACTTCGGTGCTGTCAATGCCCATTTGCGCCATCATGCGCTTCATCTGCCTTGGATCCATGCCGCCAATCATAATTACCAGCCCGAACAAATAGAATAGTTTAGAATAACTTGCGCGTCTTCAATGAAAAAGAAAAAATAAAATAAAAAAAGGGATTAAGAGGAGGCCTTCTCCTCCGCCTTTGCCTCAACAGGCGCAGCGGCTGCCGCCTGCGCGCCCGCGGCCGCAAGCTTCTTCTCCTTCACGCTCACGACAATCTCGCTTTTGTGCGCCTCGATTTTCCTGATGGGCGCGATTTTCTTTATCCTGAGGTAGACTTTCTGCGAGAGCTTGCCGAAAAGCACGTCCTGCGCCATGGCGATGAAGTCAGTCTTTGGCACGGAGCTTGAAAGCTCCTCTTCAATGGCTTTCCTTATCGCGGTCTTTGCCTTTGCGGAGACTTTCACGCCCGTGACCACAGTCATCTTTATCCTGTACTTCTTGCCGTCCTTGGTCACGTTGTCCTTCACTACCATGATGACTGAGCGCCTGCGCCTTGCAAGCGTCCGCACGTACGCGGGCGCGAGCTCGTGGCCTATGAATTCAGTGTAGCAGTGCTTGCCCTTTACCTCCTTCACCAGGAACTTGACCGTGGTGTAGGCATTGGACATGTTGAACGAGCCGGTCAGCTCGCCGAGGTTGGCAAGGACTTTCCTGCCGACCAGGTTCTCCTCGTCGGAACTCACAATCTGCCCGATTTCCTTGCTGTTGAAGAATTCAGGGGCGATTACCGAGTACCACGACTTGGCTTTCCACTTGTCGACCACTTTGCCCTTGGCCTTCTTGACAGGCTGTTTTTGCTGCTGTTGTTGCGCTTCTGCCATAAAAATCACCTAAATTTACTTCACAAGCAATGCCGCCTTCACTGGGTCGTATGTCCAGTCCGAGGGCAATTTGCCTACCTTCCTGTAGTATTTGACAAGCCTGTTTATCTTCGCCTCGATGTGCGAGAGCTTGACAGTGTTGTGCTTGTCGGACTTGTTTGCCGCCAGGTGGCGCCGTACGCTCATCGCCCTCTTGATAAGTGCCAAAAGCTCGTCAGGGTACTCTATTTTCCCGCCCGACTCGACTATTATCTGGCTTATCCTCTTGTTCGTGATGTTGCGCACGGAAGGGACGCCGAATATGTCGCGGAGCTTCTGCCCGATTGCCGTGGCATTGAGGCCCTCCTTGTAAAGCTTGGAAACGTTCTCTTCAACGTCGTTGCTTGAGTAGCCGACCCATTCCGGGCTGGCTTTTGTGACCGGCCTTTTCGAGCCGGACTTGCCGTGTTTTTTTGAATGCATTCTTGCCATGAGTTCACCTTATCTTTTCTTCGCGAGGAGACGCCCAAGCACGCGGAATGCGCGGGACCTGTGCGAAACCCTGCTTTTGTATACTAAATCCTCTGCAAAGGTCTTCTTTGACCCGTGCGGCTTGAAAACGGGGTCGTAACCGAACCCGCCTTTCCCTTTTGCAGCATGCGTTATCGTGCCGTTGCAAATGCCCGTTATCACCCTCATTCTGCCGCCAAGCATCAGGGCTACCGAGCACCGAAACTGCGCCGACCTGTCCGAACACCCGCGCATTAGGCGAAGGATGCCTCCTGTCCCGATTTTCCCGTAAGCCACCTTGGAATAGACGCCCGGAAAGCCATTTAATGCCTTGACAAACAGCCCCGAATCTTCCAAAACAAAGTTGCCTTTGAACTTTTTTGAAACAAGCATAGCACAGGCGTAGGCCACCTGTGAGACATCTTCTGCGCGGATCTCGTCGCAATTAACATCTTTCTGGATTAGTTTTATCCCATACCCCTTTAAAATGTTTTGCGCCTCCTCCACCTTGTGGGGGTTGGAGGTGACAAAGCGCAAAACGAGCGGCTTTCCGGGTTTTTTGTTCGATTTCGGTTTCAAGCCATTACCGCCTATATGTCGCCAAGGGCGAAGAAATAAAGCAGGATGCCGCCTGCGAAAAGCCATATCACAAAAGCTGCCATGATGGACGCGAAAACGTCAAGGAACTTGCCGAAAAAAAGGAACATCCCCGATGCTATTGCCACGCTTGTCGCAATGCTTATTGTCTTTGCGAGCTGGAACCTGAAGCTTTTCGCATTGAGAACGTCCGACATGCTTTGCGGCTTTGATTCCGGGCCATCGGGTTTTTTCTTGGCTGAAAGTGCCGGCTGGCCAGATATTTGGGAGATTTGCGCCTTGGGCCTGGCAGGCATTGCCGCAACTTTCGCCATTGGCTTTGCCACGGTGGGGTGCTGCACTTTCAATCTTTCCATTTTTCAAATTCCCTTCAGTTTTTGATTTTCACGGACAGGTCGCCTTGCGCGAACGACACGGCTTTAGCGCCAGTGCACGCTGCAAGCGCAGCCTTGCCTTCGGAGATGTCCTCGGGCGCGGTTATCGCAAGCGACGCCAATTCCGCATTGAGCGCGAGCTTGTTTGCGGACTTGAACTGCCTGACCTGCGATACAACCTCGTTTATAAGCACGAGTTTTTTCTCTGCAGCGGCGTCGGACATCTTCGCGTCTGCAACTGGCCATGCTGCGTGGTGTATGGACCTGCGCGAGCCATCGCCCACCGACTCGGCGAATATGGAATAAATTTCCTCTGTCGCGTGCGGCATTACGGGCGCGAGGAGCTTTATGGACGCCAGAAGCGCCATGTGCAATGTGTACCTCGCCGCAAGCGCGCTTTCCTTCGGCACGTCGTCGCGGTAAATCCTGTACTTGACGTATTCGAGGTAATAGTCGCAAAGCTCGTTCCAGAAGAACTGGTGTATGGCCTTTGTCGCATGGTGGAATTCGTAGTTCTCGAAATCCTCCGTCACCTGCGTTGTCAGGGATTGCAGCCTTGACAAAATCCACTTGTCGGGGAGTTCGAGCCCCGCCTTGTGCGACTCGTCCGGCACATAGCCCGTTATCGCAGTGCCTATGAATTTCGACGCATTCCACAATTTGTTGAGGAAGCTCTTTGAGTATGTCAGGTCCTGGTATGAGAATGGCCTGTCCTTTGCCATTGCGCCCGAGAGCGCGGCCCATTGCCTGACGGAGTCGGTGTAGTATTTCTCAATGAGCTGGTCGGGGGCTATTATGTTCCCGAGCGACTTGCTCATTTTCTTGCCGTCAGGCGCGAGCACATTGCCGTTTAGGAGAAGCTCCTTGAAAGGCGGCTTGCCCGTTAGCGCGAGCGACCTGTAGATTGTGTAGAACGCCCATGTCCTGACTATTTCCACGCCCTGCGGGCGAAGCGACACCGGGTAAAGGCGCTTGAACCTCTCCTCGTCGTCAGGCCAGCCTGCAATCACAAGCGGCGTGATGCTCGAGTCCACCCAGCAGTCGCATGTGGATTTTTCAGGGACAAGGATTTCATTGCAGTCCGGGCATTTCTTTTCCTGCGCAACCGCGGGATTGAATGGAAGCTCTGAATAATCAGCAGGATAATCCTTGTTGCACTGGGGGCAGTGCCTGAAAGGCAATGGCGTGCCAAACACCCTCTGGCGCGAAATCACCCAGTCCCATTCTACTGTTGTCGCCCAGTCAATCAAATGCGATATGGCAAAGTCGGGCACCCATCTCATTGCCTTGGCGCCCGCGATTATCTCGTCGCTTTTCCCCTTGATTTTGCAAAACCACTGGGACGATAGCATGAGTTCCACAGGGCGCTTGCACCTGTCATGGACCTTGACTACTTGGGACAATGGCTCGATTTTGACGACCTTGCCCTCCGCCTGCAATGTCTCGATGATTTTCTTTTTGGCGTCCTCCGCTTTCAAGCCATTGAGGTATTCGGGCCCGTTTATAACCTTGCCGTCCTGCGTGAATGCCTCGATTATCGGAAGGTTGTACCTGTACATCCAGACAACGTCCATCTTGTCGCCAAATGTGCAGACCATCAATGCGCCAGTGCCAAATGTCGGGTCAACGTCCCTGTCGGGAATCATCTTGACCTGTTTCCCAAGCGGGGTGGTGACAGCCTCGTTTGCGAATTTCGCGTATCTTTTGTCTTCGGGATGGAATAATACAGCAACACATGCGTGGAGGAGTTCCGGCCTTGAAGTGGCTATGATGACGTCGCCCTTTGCGGACGTGAATATGAGATGGTTGAGAGTGCTTTGCCTGGGCGCCTCCTCTGTGTCGGACTTTGCAAGGGCGCTCATGCATTTCGTGCACCAGAAAACCGGGTGCTTGCCGCGGAACACGAGTTCCTTCTCATGCATTTTCAAAAGCGAGTATTGGACCTTCTTGTGGTATTCCGGCGACATTGTGCGGTATTCGTATCTCCAATCCGGCGAGAAGCCCATCTGTATCATCTGGGACTTCATCTTGTCAATGCAGGCGACTGTCCATTCCTGGCAAAGCTTCCGAAATTCTTCGGGCGGTTTCCTGCCGTATTTCTGTTCCACCTTCACCTCGGTCGGGAAGCCCTGGCAGTCCCAGCCCTGGGGATAATACACATTGAACCCGCGCATTCTCTTGTAGCGGGCGGCAAAGTCGAAATACGAATACGACAGCACGTGGCCCATGTGCAGGTCGCCGGACGTGAATGGCGGGGGCGTGTCTATTGAATAGACAGGCTTTATCAGGTCGGCGTCCTGGAACTTGTAAGTCCCATTGTCAGCCCACCATTTCTGCCATTTTTCCTCAACATTCCTGCCGTATTTGTCTTCCATAGTAATACCTTTTTGAAAAGCCAATTTGCAAATTGCGCACTCTTAGGGGTGAATCTGGCATTGCAAGATATAAATAGGTTATCAAGGCAGAAAAACGCATGGTTTGCCTTTGATAAAATCAAATCTCAATCCTAAGCCCGTCATGCGCGGCAATGACTGGAATGCCGCAAGCCTGGGACAGCTTCTTTGCCTCGGAATCTGCTATGGAATCGAGTTCAAGCCCTATGTGCGTTATGATGGCGCGCTTGGGCATTGCTGCCTTGAAAACGTCTATTGCCTGGGTGCATGAGAGATGGTCAGGAATGGATTTGCCAGACGGCTTTATGACATTTGCTATGAGCAGGTCGCAGCCAGAATATTGGCTCCAGTCAACGCCAGCGTAATCAGTGTCAGTTATGTGCCCGATTTTAACCCCGTCAATAACAAGTGTGAACCCGAACGCTGTCTTTTCGTCATGGTTTGCCGGCATTGCGCAAAACGCGCAATCCTGTGCGAACTTGAAAGGCTTGCCAAGCTCCGGGACAACCACCATTTCAGGCTTTGACAGGTGGTACTTTGAAACAGGGCGTTCGTATTCGGGTGTGCCCACAACCACGTTCTTGCTACCAATCAGGACGCCCTTTGGCACACGCTTGCCAAAAAATCCGCTGAATCCCGCCATTGCCTCGATTATCACGGGCAGTTCGCACACATGGTCGATGTGCGCGTGGGTTGCAATGATTGCCTCGGTTTTCTGGATATTGATTTTTTCCATGCGGCACCCAAGCGACGCGCCAGGCCCCGGGTCCACGTGGATGCGCGCGTTTTTGCCATGTATCCTGAAGCCGCCCGTGCGCCTTGACTGCTTGACAAGGTTGAACCTGCCGCCGCCAGTCCCTATGAAAATTATCTCGACCATGAAAAACACTAACTGAAATATTATCTTGCGCGCATTATTTTTTCCTTTGCCTTGCCTTTGGGGCTTTGCCCATTTTTTCCGATTTGCCAATGCCTGCGTGTTTTGCCCTGCCCATTTTTTCCCTCAACCCTTCCACCATCCTGCACGCCATGCAATATTCAGATGATGAAGGCTCGCCGCACTCCTTGCACTCCCGCAGGCTTGCTGCCGACGCGGCAGGAAGGAGGCGCGATATCTCAAGCGCGCTTTTCGCCACCCTTATTTTCGTCCCAGGCTGCGAGTCCTCAAACGAGTTTAGCATGTCGCGGACTTTCTGGCGCAAGGCAGTGGTGGCATAGGGGCACTGCTGGAAATGAATCGGGATTCCCTTGAGGACTGAATAGAGCGCGATTTCCTTTTCAGGTATGTCCATAAGCGGGCGAATGCGCGGGACAAACCCGCGGTTTGCAGGCGCGCCTTCGAAAGCCATCATGCGCGATATGTGCGCAGTGTCGTTACGGAAAACATTCATGAGGAAAGTCTGCGCCATGTCGTCGAGGTTATGGCCAATGGCGAGCTTTTTCACGCCCGCCTTTTTCGCCGCCCTGTTCAGAAGATGGCGCCTGAAAACCCCGCAGAAACTGCATGGGAGAGCCGCCTTTTTGGAAACAGCCACAGCCCTGTCAAGCGAAAATCCATATTCCTTTTCAAATGAGCTGACAATGAGGGGCACGCGAAGCCTTTTCGCCTCCTTTTTCGCAACCGCAAGCGTGTGCGGGCGGTAGCCCTTGATTCCCTCGTCAATCGTGATTGCCGTGAGCTTCAATGGCAATGACTTTGAGAGCATCCTGAAAAGATGTAGCATGACAGAGCTGTCCTTCCCGCCAGAAAGTGCTATGCCAATGTGGTCGTTTTTTGAAAGCATTTTGTGCGTGCGGATTGTGAGCTTGAACCTGCGCTCCACGCCCTCGCAAAAGTGTTTTTCGCAGAGGTGCTGGCTGGAATAGGGATTGTAGATTACTGGCTCGCCTGCGCAATAGGCGCAGTGTTGGGCCGGGCTTGAAGAGGCCCCCCCATTTACAGCCCCGCGGGTAGGCTTGAATTCAGCAGGGTGCAGGAATATGTCTGGCTTCCACATCCTATCCGCCGAATACGACTTTGATGATTTCAACCTTTTCCCCTTCATTGATGACATACGTTTCAGGCCTTGCCCTGCCGTTGACCTTGACAATTGCCACCTGGCCGCTGATGCCTTTTTTCAAAAGCAGGCCGCCAATGCTGGTCCTTTCCGGGACAGTCGCGGATTTGCCGTCTATTGTGATTTTCATGGATATACCCCAGGCGCCTTGCCAAAACCAAAAAAAGGATAATGCCAAGGCACTGTTTCCTGCCTTGTATTTGCTTGCGGTTAATAGCTTAATAAACAATGCAGGAAATATTGAATAAATGCCCGGGCAGGGGCGCATTGGCAAATTCCTGCCGCAGGAAAATTTCATTTGAAATGGCAAGAAAAAACCCCTGTGGAATCGCACGCGGGCAGGCAATATTGGTGAGCAAACCATGGCAATCATTGAAAAAATCAGGGCGCGGGAAATAATTGATTCGAGGGGCAACCCCACAGTGGAGGTCGAGGCCACAAGCGAGGACATGTTCGCCCGCGCTGCCGCGCCTTCGGGCGCGTCCACGGGCATACACGAGGCTCTCGAGCTTAGGGACAAGGACGCCAGGTTTGGCGGCAAGGGCGTGAAAAAGGCAGTATCAAACGTCAACAACAAAATATCCCGCGTGCTCGAGGGCAAGAGCTTCGACTCGATCGAGGCCATAGACAAGGCAATGATAGAGCTTGACGGCACGCCAAACAAGTCCGTCCTGGGCGCCAATGCCACCACCGCGGTGTCGCTTGCCTGCGCGAAACTCCTGGCTGGAGAGAATGACCAGGCGCTTTACGAATACCTTGACGGCTCGCTCCTCCCAGTGCCAATGATGAACATCCTAAACGGCGGGCTGCACGCCGGAAGCGGGCTTGCCGTACAGGAATTCATGGTCATGCCGTATGGCGCGCGCGATTTCGCGGACAGCATGCGGATTGGCTGTGAGATATATCACACCCTTGGCAGGGACCTCAAGGAGAAGTTCGGCCCGAGCGCCAAAAATGTCGGAGACGAGGGCGGGTTCGCGCCAATGGTGAAGAACACCAGGGAAGCGCTCGATATAATACAAAAAGCCGTGGACAAGGCTGGGCACGCGGGCAAGACAGGCATTGCCATTGACGCGGCGTCAAGCTCCTTTTACGATGTGAAATCGGGCAAATACTCCATAGACGGCAAGAAACTGTCTGCCGGCGA
>JAKALW010000033.1 GCA_021823945.1 Microcaldota archaeon | reverse complement strand
AAAAGCGCAAATCCCCGGTTCTCCTTGCGCGGGGCGCGCAGGGCGAGGACCTGAAAATCCCGCTATCGGGCAATGTTTACCTGGAGTTCTCAGAGGGCACCATGTGCATCGGGCATTTTGACGGTTCCAGGCATTACGAATGCCCTGAGATGAAAACCGGCGTGCGCCAGTGCAGGGAGTGCGCCAGAAACGACATAAAAAACGCGTACACGTTTGGCGATTTCTCGAAATATCCAGAACTCTACGAGAAATCCCTCAAGACCAAATACTCTATTTACCTGGCGCAGTTCGGGTCGCAAATCCAAAAAGTCGGGCTTGCCAGGTCGGAGCGATTCGCGGAAAGGCTGTGCGAGCAGGGCGCGGATTTTGGCAGCGTGGTAGCGGAGTTCACAGGCCCGGAGCCAGCATATGCAGCAGAGCTTGCTATATCTGGCCGTTTTGGCTTCAGGACAGCGGTCTCGTCAAAACTGAAAATCCAGAGCCTGCTTTTTGACAGGCAGCTTGGCAGGATGATATTCCAGAAAGCCATTGACGCCATGTTTTCCTCAGAGCTTCCGCTTTCAGAGTCTCCGGTGCCCGAAGTTCTGGAGTTTTCCGATTTCTACCCGAAAATCCAGAAAGTCCCGAAAAAATCAAACTGCATATCCGGAACTGTAGATGGCACAAAGGGCATGCTCCTGTTCTATTCAGGCGCCGGCGGCAGCCGCTGGATTGACATGAAGGACTGCGTCGGCAGGGCATTTGAGGAGAAAAAACCGGAACCTGGCGGGCAGTCAAGCCTGTTCGATTATGGGTAGACTCCACCGCCAAGCCAGTTTGACTAAGGACAAGTTGCAATTTCGCATGTTTTATTATTAGGATGCCAGCAATAGTAAATAGCAGTAACCATGTAGCAAGTATAGGTGTTTTCCGCATGCGCGCGTTCATAGCCATTCCATTGCCATCAGATGTGCAAAGTAAACTTGCAATTGCCTCTGCCGGCTTGCCAAAAGACGTATCAAAAGTGAGGGCTGAAAACCTGCACGTCACCCTCGCCTTCCTTGGCGAGATTTCGGAATCAGATTCGAAAAAAACCATGAATGCAATGGATTTGGCCGCTGGCGCCAATGCCGCGTTCGCGGCAAGTTCCCAAGGAGTTGACGCGTTTCCGTCAGCTACCTTCCCGCGCGTTGTTTTCGCGCGTGCGCAAGGGCCGGGGTTTGACGGGCTCTACAAGTCCCTGTG
The DNA here is from genome assembly GCA_021823945.1 of Microcaldota archaeon. Classification (GTDB taxonomy): domain Archaea; phylum Micrarchaeota; class Micrarchaeia; order Anstonellales; family VGKX01; genus JAKALW01. The sequence goes on along the minus strand of JAKALW010000033.1, from coordinate 7,262 downwards.
CAACGAACTTGAAAAATCAGGGCTTGCTGTCAAGCGCGATGAGAAATTCGTCCCGCATATCACGCTTGGCAGGGCAAGGAAAAATTCAAGCCTTGGCGATTTTTTCAATGCGAACAAAGCCGGGGAATTTGGGGAATTCAATGTCGAATCAATGGCGCTTTTTGAGAGCGTGCTTGAGCCTGCGGGCGCCAAATATTCCATTGTGCATTCCTCAAGCCTGGCAAAGCCCTGATTCATTTCCCTGGCAGAACCCAGATTTTTCCCTGGCAGAACCTTGATTCTTTTTGTTTCAATTTTGGCTTAACGCCTTTGCATGTTATTCAAGGGCATTGCGTGCAGGAAGCGCGCCCACTCCGCTTTTTTCGGCATATTTATATTCAGTTCTCTGCAAAGTCATTTTATGCCAAATGAAAAAAAACCTGTAAAATCCCAAAAGCAAGTCAGGGCAATGCTTGATTCCGCGCTTTCAAGGCTTGCGCCCAGCGCGGCAGAGCGCGAGCGCCAGCTGGCGACCGCGGCAAAGGCAATGTCGCTTGTTTCAAAGGTGGTGCCAAACCACATCGAGGTGGCGCTCACAGGCTCAAGCGCAAAGGGCACGAGCCTTTCCGGCTCCACAGACATAGACATATTCATGCTTTTCCCCCTCTCATACCCAAAGCACGAGCTTTCATACCTGGGGCTGGCATATGCCAAGCGCGCGTTCGCCGGGAAAAAGACGGAAATAGGCTACGCAAACCACCCATACCTTAGGGCATGGCTCGGGAATTACAAGATTGACGTGGTGCCGTCGTATAAAATCAGCGACGCGTCCGAACTGTCAAGCGCGGTCGACAGGTCGCCTTTGCACACAAGGTATGTGAATTCCAGGCTTTCGCCTGCCCAGAAAAACGACGTTCTGCTACTGAAGGCTTTCGCCAAGGCGCTTGGCGTGTACGGCGCAGAGGCAAAAGTCGAAGGGTTCTCAGGCTATCTCTGCGAGCTTTTGATAATCAAGTACGGAAGTTTCATGGGGGCGCTTGAGGCCGCATCGGACTGGAATGCCCCGGCATTTGAAATCGAGCGCCGCCACGGGCCTGAAAAACTCCGCGAGATGTTTCCCAACGCCCCGATGATTGCAATCGACCCAGTGGACCCGAATAGGAACGTGTCGGCCGTGGTCTCGACCACGTCGCTTTACAGGTTCGCCTATGCCGCGCGGCAGTTCCTGTCAGCGCCGTCCATGAAATTCTTTTTCGCGCCCCGGACAGGGGCAATGCCAAAAGCCAGGCTTGAGGGAATAATCAGGTCGCGCGGCACTGCGATAATCGCCATAGAGACGGCTTCACCGGACGTGGTGAACGACATACTCTGGCCCCAGCTCAAGAAGACAACGCTCGCAATCGAGGCGCACCTCGAGAAGCACGGGTTCGCGCCTTTCGGGCATTATTTCTATTCCGACAACAAGACCTGCCTCATTCTCATAGAGTGCAAGCACGGCTTTGCGCCTGCGGTCAGGAAAGCCATTGGCCCGGCGGTGCACCTGAAAAAAGCGTGCAATGATTTCGCAAGGAAGCACAGGTCGTCCTATGACCTGCACATAGAGCACGACAGGATGGTTTCCATAGAGCCAACCATGTACACAACGGCTTGGCAGGCATTGGAAGGCTTCGTGGCAAGCCCGGAAGGCCAGGGCGTGCCCGCCAATTTCGCAACTCTTCTTGGCCAGGCCAAAAAGGTCGGGATTAATAAGCTGCTTTCAGATAAATACACGTTCGTGGCATCGGATTACTTCACACGGAAACTTTGAACCCATGTATCCCAATGCCAATGCAGTCCATGAAAGCGGGCACAAAAACATTTTGTAAAGGCGGTCTTATGGATAAAAATGAAACGGCCAAAGCGAAAACCAATCATCACGGCGATGTTGCCGGCGGCAAGGCAGGCATGCCCGCAGGCGCCAAAAAGCCAGGCGTGGGCAGCAACAAGCTGCTGGCGCTAATACTAATAATCATCGTGGCGGCAGCCATCGCATTCGTGTTTTTCGGCAATGCGCCCAAGGGCAGGCAGGCGCAGGCGGGCGACACAGTCACTCTCGATTACATCATCAGGGGTGCGAACGGCACTGTGCTTGACACGAACATTGAATCCATAGCGCGCAATTTCGGCATATATTCAAAGGACCTCACATACCAGCACTTCACACTCAAGCTTTCCCCAGGGAACGGCATGGTGGCCGGATTCACGGACAACATAATCAACATGACCGCGGGGCAGACAAAGAGGTTTTCCCTGAATTCGTCTGAGGCATATCCCTACGACCCGACGCAGGTTTTCGAACTTCCGCGCGAGTCAGTGGTCCCGCGCACAGCCACAGCAGTCCTCACGCCCGCAGAGATGTCGGCCCTTAAGATTGCAGCAGGCTCGACTGTCACGAACAAGAAGTACGGCTGGAAAATGACAGTGATCAACGTAATGCCTGACGGCAAGACAGTGGTGTTCAGGCAGAACCCGTCTATCAACCAGTACTTCATAAATGACGGCGGCTGGCCATTGGTGGTCTCGAATTTCACAGACTCGGACATCACGCTCAGGCTCCTGCCTGGCATTAACGCCACTTACGCCTACACAGACGCCACGTCATGCAAGACCGGGATTGCGAAAGTCATCTCGGAGGACAATTCGTCTGTCATGGTGGACTGCAACAACCCGCTTGCGGGGAAGGACCTGGAATTTGAGGTAAATCTCATATCCATAGCCAATTCCACAGCCCAGCAGTAAGCCGGGCATCTATCCATTCCGGGCCTCCGGCAGCCCGCTTCCGTTTTTTTCAGCATTTTCCATTTTTCGGAATCTTGGCCTAATCCGCAAAATGCCCGCAAAGCCGCAGGCGTTGGCATATGCGCCATCGGCCGCCCATGATATTTATATAAATAATCCCGAATATAGATGGGGCATGCGAAAATTAGGCTTGGCAGCGGCATTCATCTTTATAGTGCTTGTTTTTGCAGGCTGCGTCCGCGAAGTCCAGTCATCGCCTGCCAATCCGGAGACGCTCCAGAAGTCAGTGCAGTCCGGAACGGATACTGTGACCTATCTTTTCGAGCCCTGGACATACAATAACCTGACGGTGCAGAGGATACTCGTGGCAAAGCGCCAGTCCCCTTACCAGGCCGAAACCCTGGCAACGCCAACTTTCACGCCAGAATCCGGCGCACTGCAAAATGCCCCGGCCAATGTCTCGCCTTCGGAATACAAGATAGCCATAGACATTGCCTCGCTTTCAAGGATTCGCAGCAATCTCCAGAATTTCCTGTCATCGAAATCGTCGGCAGAGGCGGAATGCAAGCGCATCCTGGGGCTTGACAGGCCGGATTTGCCATGCACTGACATGGCAACATGCCAAAAGGCGTGCTATACGCCAATCTGCCAGCCGTTCGCCGCGGGCGCGGGCGAGCCTTTCCTGAAATCCATGCTTGACCTGAGCACGGGCACCAATGCCTTGGGGGACGAGGTCTCCTCGTCAATAAACCTCGTGGACCTCATGGCCTCGAACACGAACGACATCAGGCCTGGGGACATAGAGCTTTTGGAAAACAGGCTGGCTAACATAACTAGCCTGTCCGCGGGAATCAATGAAAACGACATATTGAACCCGAACGCCTACGCGCTTTGCGCGCCATTCAAGTACGACACGGCCCTGATATCAGACAGCAGGGACATTGCCAATACCGCGAAAATCCAGGTAACATTCACGGGCGCCAACCAGTCAACCGTGACCTTGACCTCGCCCGTGTCATTCAGCTCCCCGGCGCAATCAAGCTCGGTCTATTACGCATACACCAACATATTCCTGCTCAACTCGAACACGAGCGGGTCGCAGCTCAAAAGTGTCCAGCTGGACGACAGCCTGCCGTCAAAACTCAATGTACCCATAGAATCAGTCACATACCCGACAAACTACTCGTCATTGTCCCAGTTCCCGCTCTCTGTGCAGTTCAAGATTGTCGAGATTGGCGGCTCCGGCATCGGCAGGACCCTGTCGTATTCGTTCAATTCCAAGGTGCCAGTAGACAGCGCGTTCGCGGCAAAATATATCCCTACGCCCGCGGTTTCGCTTTCAGTGGTCTCGCTATATTCCACGCCTGTGGTGGCGCAGCTTTTGCAGAATTCAAGCAGGCTCTATTCCATAATCAATCCCGCGCTTGGGTTCTACCTCTCGCTTGCCATAATCGCGTTCCTGCTTTTTGTCCTGGCCGCCAGGATTGTTTGGAGCGCGCTTCGCCTGGTCTACGCAATATTCACGGGACTCATGGCAAAAGCCAGGATGGACACGGTCATATACGACTTCGCTGGGCACGCGAACAAGGACAACAATGTATATTTCGCGGTGGGCATACTTCTAATCGGCGCGGGGTATTACTTGTCGCTTGGCCCAGCAGTCCAAAACTCGGCTGCGCTGGACCCAGACATTGCGCTGACCGCGCTTTCCGCAGACCCAGCCAGGGCGTTTGGCGGAGTGCTGTTCCTCTTCGGCCTGATTTCGCTCTACCTGGTGATTGAGGACATACTAAAGGGCGTCGTGCTTGGCAAGAAATACACAACAATACCGAACCTGGTATCGCACAACGACAATGTCGAGCGCTTCAACAGGCTCGTGGCGCTCACGAAAGAATGCGAGGCCCTGATAGCAAAGGCAGCGCAGGCGAACATAGACAATTCGCTTGAGCGCGGCTCCTTGCACTCGATACCCTACTCGCACATAAAGAACCTGGTCGAATCCGGCGAGGAGGAGGCCGCGTTTGTCGCGCTTGAGCGCTCAATCTCCAAGATAGAGGCCATGAACAGGGACATTAACGAGAAAATCGCCACTGTCACGGCGAATTCGCAGGGCTGGGTTGCAGTTGTCGATTCCGCGCTCAAGCTGCACAAGGAAGTCGCCATGGAAAGCCTGGTGGGCATACCCCCTGAATGGCGCAAGCACGCCCTTGAGGAATACCTTTCATTGCACAAGGACGAGAACCTGAAGCTCGAGGCCGGCGTTCTCAAGCGCGTCAAGGACCTGGGCGCGAGCAAGGCGCAGTTCGATTACATGCTTGAGTCGATGAGGAAGGACAAGCTCATTGATTCGGGAATCATAGTTTTCAGGAATGGGGCGGTCTTGACCTCCATCCTGCCCGTGAACGCAAACACCACGGTCATTTCGGCCATGAGCGTCAAGATGGTCAAGGCCGCCTTCGGCTTCGCAAAGTCGCTGAGGCTTGGGAATGTCAGGCACACCATTGCAATCACTAAGGGCGCGAAAATCCTGACAGTCTACAGTGATTCGGGGCTTTTCATGTGCACAGTTTCAGGCCAGGCGAGCATTCCGGCAGTAGTGGAAAAGGCGCAGGACGTGCTTGCACGCCTGAAAGACGTGCTTGTATAACGGCGTGACCGGGATTTCCTGGCAGGCGCGGCTGGCAGCGTGTGGTAAAACGTCAAAAAACGCTTGCCTGATTCAGTTTTATATACTCCCTGTTTTTATAACTAAAATCCCGCGCGCGGGGCGGAATCAGGAGGTCCACGCATGCGCGCGCTGGCGCAAATCCCTTAAGTCGCATTCTGGGGGTTTGCGGGATTGCGCTGGATAATCGGAGCGCCGCCCATGCAGGCGGCGCGCAAAAATTAGATTAGGTGATTAGCAATGGGATTAGAGACAATGGCGGGCGGCCTTTTGATTGGCTTGCTCCAGCTTCTGCTAGGCCTCGTAGTGGCAATGTTTTCCATTTACCTGGGCATCAAGCTCTTTGACAGGATAACGGTAAACATAGACGAGATGAAAGAGCTCAAAAAGGGCAACGTGGCGGTCGGCATACTGCTTGGCGCGGTCATACTTTCCATAGCCAATGTGGTCCAGTCGGGCGTGGCTTCCATAACGGGCTCTATCACAGCGGGCATGGGCCCTGGCGCGCTCATGGTGTCCCTTGCCATAGGCATAATCAATTTGCTCATCGGGCTCATAGCCGCCGTGGTATCAATCTACCTGGCAATGTCCATTCTTGACAAGATAACTGTTGAGATAGACGAGTGGAAAGAGGTGAAGCGCGGCAATGTTGCAGTCGCAATCATGATGGCCGCAGTGCTTTTCGCCGTATCCTTTGTCGTCCAGGCGGGCGTTGCGGGGATTTCAAGGGCCCTTGACGCGCGCGCGCTGGCCGCAATATTCGGCCTCGCATAAGGGGGTTTCCCTCGTTTGCTTCTTTTTTCTTTCATTTTTTCCATTTTCTTTGTCCTTTCCTGATTTTTTCCATGCTGCCCCATTTTTTCCTCGGTTCGGCGCTTGATATCAATATTTATAAACTGTGTCTGGCTAATCACTCTATAATCAGCCAGAACTATTTTTGGCGAATTAATTTGCTGAGTGCATTCAATTGCGCTCGGGTGTGATTGGAATGAAAGTAGTAGTCAGTGAAAAGAACGGGAAATCCTATCAGGTTGAAATACCAAAAGAAAAGGACGCGCTCCTGACGGGCAAGAAAATCGGCGACGAGTTTGACGGCGGGGTTGTCGGCGCGCCGGGATACACGCTTAAAATCTCGGGCGGCTCGGACCTGTCCGGCTTCCCAATGAGAAACGACGTTTCGGGCAGCAGGAGGGCGGCGGTTGTGCTTTCCTCCGGCACGGGATTCAGGTCCAAGAACGCGGGCGAGCGCGCGAGGAAGATGGTTCACAGCAACACTGTCGACTTGACAATAGTCCAGCTCAACACCATTGTCTCAAAGGCTGGCGCGGAGCCGCTTGAGAAGCTCATGCCAAAGACAGAGAAGAAGGAGGAGAAAAAGGAATAAATTCCTTTTTCCCGAAATCATCTTTCCTGAAGGGGATTTATTGAAAGCCGAAGTAAACATAGGAATGCTCGGGCATGTCGACCACGGGAAGACGAGCCTGACAAGGATGCTCACTGGCAAGTGGACGGACACGCACTCCGAGGAGCTAAAGCGCGGCATCACGATTAAAATCGGCTATGCCGACGTAGCCTTTTACCAGGACGCGGCTGGAGACTTCACTGTCAAGGAAGAGAACCCGGACAAGACAAAGAACACGTTTGTGAGGAAAGTCTCGTTTTTGGACGCGCCTGGGCATGAGACGCTCATGACCACGGCGATAGCCGCGTCGAACATCATGGACGGCGCGATACTCGTCATTGCGGCAAACGAGCAGTGCCCGCAGCCCCAGACAGCGGAGCACCTGATGGTGCTTGACATGCTCGGGATAAAGAACATCATCTTCTTTCAGAACAAGAT
>JAKALW010000032.1 GCA_021823945.1 Microcaldota archaeon | reverse complement strand
TCATTGGCAAACGCATTTGCTGGTATTTGTCATGTATTTTTGCCATGATTGCACAGTATGTTTCAGCCTGATTTTCAGCCTTCCCCAGCCATTTCCGAATCCGGGATTGACTTGGAAATGAAATAATCCAGCTCAAGGCACGGCTTGCCCTCGAACATGAAACTTATCCTGTTTTTGGAAATGACAGCCTCAAGCGGTCCCGATTCATCAGTGCCAAACGCGCTCTCCTCCACGCCGAAAAGCGACATGATTGACTGGGAGAAATCCCCGGATATCCGTGCGGCCGCGTGGCGCGCGTTCAATGCCTGTTTCAGGTTGGGGTGGAACTGTATGTTCTTTATCGCCACTGCCTCATTGAGGTATTCATACCCCGCCCCGTCCCTGTAAAGGACTATCTTTGCAAGCGACAGGCGTGACGGGGAGCCGTGCTTCTCGAAAATCACGCAAATGAGGTTATGCCCGGATTCATATGCCGACTCGCACAGCCCCTCGAATGACTCCTTGCCCCGGCTCGCGTAAACGCAGCCAGGGAAATACTGGCACAATGCCTTTGCAAGGCGCCTTGAATGCGCCACTGGCTTTCTGCTAGTAGTAATGAGCATTTCCGGAAAACACCACTGTCAATATGTCATTAGGGGCTTAAAAAAAGAAACACTCCCTGAAAGAAAGGGAAATTGAAAAATAAAAAAACGGCTTAATCCGTCTTGACCTCTTTTGCCACCGGGACCCTCCCTTTGTAGAGAATCCTCCAGCCGCAATATGGGCAGCGGACGAATTTGGAGTCGAGCTCCTTAATGTCCTTCTTGCATTTTTGGCAGATGTACATATCTATAGCACCTAATCCTTAACCCTCGACAAGCCTCTTGGAGACTGTGCCGCTCGGGGTAGTGAACGAGAAGGCCCCGCCCGCGAACTTGTTGCCGCACGAATTGCACTCCCACTTGCTGTAAGACGTGCGCTTGATTGCCGCCTTGCCGCATGCCGGGCACTCGTATTTCGTGGTCTTTTTCTTGTAAACCTTGCCTGCGCGCTTCCTGATTTCCGCGCCGTACCTAACATTCCTGTCCGCCATTTTCTACACCTCAATTTGAAACACTATTCTTGTTGCATCCTTGGAATATATTCCTATCTAAAGCAATGACCTCAGCTGGTTGCCGCGCTCGAACGCGAGGTCGACAAGGTCCGACACGTCCTTCTCGTTTGTGGAAGCCCAACCGGATTTCTGCACTGCGCAGACGTGCTTGCTCGTGGTCGAGATTGTCACTTTCCCGTCCATGCCGAGGTCCTCGTCAAGCGCCGGGTCCAATAAATAGTGTGTCCCGAACTTCGAGAACGAGCACGCCACGACCTTCTCGCCTATCTTGAGATTGCCCACGTCCTCGCTCCTGATGATTTTCGCGTCCTCGACTTTTGGCATCTTCGTCTGGAGCAAAGCCGCCATTGCAGCGAGCGCCGCGGTGTCGATAAGGTTGCCGCCATAGTCAATGACCCACAGGTCAAGGTAGAGCGCGAGAACCTTCTCGTCGTTTATGGCAAACGACTTCAGGTCTATTGTCTCCGATGAGCGTATGCCCCTGTCGACCACGCGGGCAAGCTCTATCGCGTCCTCGTTTGGCGGGCCCGGCTCGAACATGTGCGAGCCCAACGGCACCAGTTCCGCGCCTGTCGAGAACACGCCCTCGTCGGGCCTGTCCGCGTACGGCGTAGCTACGTCGAATTTCAATCCCGCTATTACCTGCGTCTTGCCTATTTGGCACAAAGCCGAGCCTTCGGCGTTTGGAAGCACGTTCTTCTGAATCCGCACTGTGCGGAACTCGTCGAGCTTCCTGCCGTCTGCGCGCTTGCCTTCCGCAAGCATCCTCATGATTGTGTCGCGTTTGAGTTCGTTCAATATTTCCATCTATAACACCATTGTATCGCAATTGCGGTTGTTCAGATTCCCAAGTCGAGCTCAGCCATCTGCGACTGCCTGTCGTAGACCGCCTTGAGCGCGTCCACCTGCTTCTGGTGGATTATCTTGGCCGCCTCCTTGACCATGCCTATGCCCTGCATGACCTCGTCCTTTGTGAGGAGCCCGTCCATCTGAAAGAGGAGCATGTCGCCGTTTCGGGGCGCGATGGCTATTGGCATGTCGGACTGGCCGTAGTTGTCCTCGTCCTTCGAGAAGTCAGCCGCGACCTCGCCGTCGATTTTGCCGACTGCCACAGCGCAGACAAGGTCCTTCATGGGAATGCCCGCGTCCGCGAGAGCCACTGCCGCCGCGGTTACTGCCGCGCACCTCGTGCCACCGTCGGACTGGAGGATTTCGATGTAAATGTCAATCTGCGTCTTCGGGTACGCCTCGGCTATTACGACGTTCTCGAAAGTCTCCCTGATGACCTTTGAAAGCTCCACTGAGCGCCTTGACGGGCCCGACCTGCTGTGCTCCTACTTGGACCAGAAGGGCGCCATGTTGTACCTGCACTTCACAATAGACCTGTAAAGGGATTGGGAGTGCTTCGGGATGCATTCGCGCGGGCCGTATACGCCCGCGAGAATCTTGTTGTTGCCCCACCTGATGAGTGCCGAGCCTTTCGCGTCGTTGAGCACGTGCGCCTGTATCTGGATGTCCCTCAGGTCGTTCATGCCGCGGCCGTCAGCGCGTTTCCCGTCAATAATCAGTTTCGGCTTGTTTGTATGAGATGCCATTTGTTATCACCGTTCGTTAGAAATATGCTGTTTCGAAGGGACTTAGAATTCCCCTTCCTTCCTTGCCATGCCTTCCCTGCCGCCGCCAAACCGCCTTGGCCTGTCGCCGCCGGGGCCGCCCTGCCTCGGGCCTGAGCCATACCTGCCGCCGCCTGAGCCGCGGTCGCGGAATCCGCCCGGCCTGCGCTGCGGGTACGGGCTTGGGCTTCCCGCTTCGCCTGTTGGCGCGCCGCCTTCTGCGCCTTGCGCGCCCGGGGCGTCGCCCTGGTCTATCTGGAGCTTCTTGCCTGTCTTTTCCTCGAGGTAAGCGTGTATCCTGTCCGTGAGGCCGCTTATGTGCGCCTCGTGCTCGATTTTAAGTATTGTCTCTATCGCAAGCGAGCTGTTGCCGCGGTCGGAGAGCCAGACATAGCCGTTCCTGCCTATCACGATGTCCGTGTCGCAGGCGTTTCTTATCATGTTTATCATTGAATTGCGCTTGCCAATCAGGCGCGGTATCTTGACCGCGCTGAAGCGGATTACCCTGCCGTCCACGAGCTTGCGCGCCTCTGTCAGGTCGATGTTCTTGACCTCGTCGGCGTTCATTATCCGGCAGTATACTACGTCGCCAAGCTCGAACTTGTCGTGCGACTCGCGCGAAGATATGAAGCCCGTGTAAGGGGAGTTTATCTCCGTGACATAGCCCGCGAACTTGACGTCTATGACTATGCCGACTATGAAGTCCTCGACCATAGGGTCGTATGGCCCAGCTAATGGCACAAGCCTGCCATCCTCTCCCAACAATCCCGTCACGCTTGAATACGTCTGGTTGTTCTCGACATACGTATACGCCTGGCGTTCGGGTTTGTCCGATATCATTTCGCCGGGCACAACTATTCTACCCATTATCTCACCTTTGAAATGGAATCCTTCAATTAGGGCTGATTTTAACGTGCAATAATGCCTGCATACAGCCGACAATTAGGAATTTGCCACTTGTTTGTTTCTATTTTACGCATAATATAGGGAAATTCAACATTTAAATATGTTCCAACACGGCCAAAAAGCCGGGATTTTTGGAAAAAATGAAAAAATCATGGGGATTGGGATATTTGCCATTATTTTTTTATGGGGGGTTTGGGCGGTCTACATTTTCGGCGAGCCGAAAATGTCTGATGCATTTTCCGATGGAAAATGCACATGTCGGGCTAAGGGAGGACAAAAATCTGAAATTTTTGTCCGACTTGACCCGCAGGTCAAGTAGAGCGCTCCCCCTTGGGCTGACATTTAAAATTTGGGCAGGATTTTTGTCTCAGCCTGCCCCGCGCACGCCTTGTTGACCTTGTCGAAAAACTCGCCTTGCATTCCTGCTGGTATCTCGACAATGCATATGAACGCGCCGCCTGCTGCCCATTCCTCCTTTATCATGTTGTACATCTTCAGCGTTCCATAGGTGCGCGACGCGTGCTCCGCTGGAATCCGGACAGCTATCCTGACGCGCTCGAACTTTATCGGCAGGATTGGGCGCAGGACAGCCACCACGTCCTCCACCTGGGACTCGGCGCTCTTGAACGGGTCTATGCTCACCCTGACCTGCTCAAGCGCGTTCTCAAGCCTTAGGACCGGGATTGGCGCCTGGGTGCGCGGGTCTATTGCCTCGCGCGCTATTGCAGCTATGATTTGCTTCCTTTTCTCCTCTGTCATCTTGCGCTTCTGGTCAGTTGTCAGCTGGAGCTCGCCTTTCTCGAATATGATTTTCGCGATTTCGAAAATGTCGGTCGTGGCGAAGGCTTTCTGCAAGTCCGCGGACTTGTGGCGCTCGCCCTTCTTGAAGTTCTCGAACACTTCCTCGACCACAAGGATGTTGTTGAGCTCCTTTTTCTTGCCTGTCTTGTACATGTAGGCGAGGTCGGGGTCCACCACGATTTCAAACCTCTGCCCCTTGACGTCCATGTGGGCCAATATAGATTTGTCAAGCGATACCATGCGCAACACACCTCAAACAAACGCGGAAAAACAGAAGGGCTTTCCTCCCGAGCCATGAAACTGAAAAATAAAATAGGAAAATAAAGGGAAAAAGAAGAGAAAAAATTATTTTATGTATTTCTCGACTTCCTTCGGTGAGAGCATGTGGAACTCGGCCTTCTTCGTGGTCGCGACAGAGATTTCAACTGTCAGGGGCGTCAGGTTCAAGTCGCCCGATTTCTTCAATGCCTTCATGGCAAGCGCCACGCCTTCCTCGACAGTGATGTTTTCCTTGTACTCCTTCTCGAAGAAGTCCTCGACTTCCTTCTTGCCGATGCCAATCGCGTCAGCCTTGAACCCTGTCAGTGCGCCCGACGGCTCTGCCTCGAAGAGTTTCGGCACGCCGCCGTCAATGCCCGCAATGAGCAGGGACACGCCAAAGGGCCTTATTCCGCCGTACTGGGTGTAGACCTGCATGAGGTCGCAGAGGTTCTTGGCAATCTGCTCGCTTGACGCAGGCTCGTCATACGTGATTTTGTGCCTCTGCGCGTCAAGCCTTGCGATGTCGATGAGCCTGCGCGCGTCCGCAATCAGGCCGGACGCCGTCGCGGCTATGTGCGCGTCAATCTCGAATATCTTCTTCATGGACTCGGGAACCAAAAGCGCAGACTGCGCGCTCTTGTACGCAACAAGGACCACGCCGTCAGAGCAAACGACGCCAATTGACGTGGCGCCGCGCTTTACAGCCTCCTTGGCGTACTCGACCTGGAAAAGCCTGCCGTCCGGCGAGAATACTGTGATTGCCCTGTCATATGCCTGCGGTGAAACCGGATACATAAATACACCTCTAAATATTTGCTCAAACTCTTGATGCCAGAAGAAATCCACACTGAAGTTGTAATATTAGTCTAGGATAATCATTTAATATATATGCATTAAGGGTGGCTGCCCCAGTGCCGTGCTTTCTTGAAACTACCAGCCCCCGTTGAAGTTGTACCAGGCGATTACGCGGTTGACTATCGTGGCCATTATCTGGTTGGAGTACTGGATGGAATTGCTGTTGGGCACTGCGCTGGCATTCGATGCAGACGGCACCGGAGGCACCGGGTCTACAATTATGCCATGCTTGTTGCGCAATGCCATCTCCCCTATGTCTATTATAGCCGGCTGCGCGCCGCCGTAATTCCCGTCCTCCACTGACAGGTCGTAATCGCCAATCTTGTTGATGCCGACCGAGGACGGGCCCGATGAGGGGATTATGACAATATAGCCTTTTCCGGCTGCGTCAGTGGCCATTGTCCCGTACAAGTCGGTCGAGACATTGGACACGCCGTATTGCGGCAGGGCAAAGAGCCCGAACGGGTTTTGCTCGCGTATCCTGATTGTGGCATTTGCCGCAGGCGTGCCGTCCGGATATAGGAGCGTAAGGTTCAGGAACACTGGCTTGCCGGCCGGCAGGCTTGCTGGCAAGGCTACATTTGTGCCGTCAGTGTAGAGCGTGAAGTTGTAGGACTCGCCGCCGCCAAGCTCGAACCACCTGGACACAGTGGAATACAGGCTGAGCTGCTTTTGCAGTGAGTATTTCACGCCATTGTCGGAGTTAGGCACGCTTATCGCGGATGACGGCGTTGACCATACCTCGCGGTTGTTGACATTGAACCTGCATCCCGCAATCGTGACCGAGTACGCGCCCAACTGGCTTTCATAGCCAGTCTTGCCTCCTGTCGGGATGAGGGTGAAGGACACGTTGTTGGAATTTTCAGGCGTGCTCACTGTGCCGGTTGCAAGCGAGCTGGAGTTATACGAGCCCCACTGGGCAGTTGCCCCGAAATTGTATCCATTTGCCTCGCTGTACTCGTATGTCGTGTTGTTGGAGCCTATGATTGTGATGTTATAGGGTCTTGCCGCGGTCGGGAATGTGTAATTGAGTGAAGACGCATTGGCACCGTCCACGAGTATGCCCACCGAGCATGCCGGGTTCTCGGTGACATTGAGCCTGAGCACAATCATCTGCGAAAGCGGGCACGCGTCAGATATTATCGTGTAGTTGGTTTCATACACGCCCTGCGTCATGCCGGTCAGGTTGAACCCTATCGAGAGCGAATCCCCGTCATGCACAGTGGTCGTGCCGTTGGGGAACTTGCACCATGCGCAGGCAGAGTCGAAAGTGAGGTTGACGCTTGTGCGCGGCTGGAGCACGCTGAATGTGTTGACAACCACGGAATTGCTTTTCACCTGCCCTGCCAGGACAGTGTTGCTGTCATTGTCTAGGGATATGCCTATGTTGTCAATATTGGTCCCGGACAGGTCTGACAGGTACCAGTCGGAATACAATGGCAGGGTGCAGATGTTGATGCTCTTGGTGAACACCCTGTCGAGCGCCCTGTCAGGCGCGGGCAGGCCCTGGTCAGCGTAATATGCCGCAGTCGCGCTGTCATTAGCCGAGACATCGATTATCTTGTTGACCGGCTGCGCGTGCGGGTTAGACCTGCAGTCGGGCACGTCGTCGCTGAGCGTGACTAAGAATGTGTATAGGTATGGCTGGAATAGCGAGAGCGGCACATTGCTTGAAGAGTAAGAGCAGTTGAGCGGGTTTGGGCAGCCTGACAGCCACGGGTAGATGTTGATTGGCTGGTAGCCTATGTTCCTCATGATTGGCGCGAGCGGTATCGTGGCGTTCGGCAGGTTGCAGCGCCTAAGCGGCGCCTGGATTGAGAGTTCAGGCTGCTTCACGTCAATGTATATTGGCAGGCTGGCCGGCCGCAGCGGGTCGCAGTTGGTCACAGTTATGTAATGGCTTTCGTTGAGGTTTCCAAGCGAGTCGTACCAGTATGGCAGGGAACACGAGAGATTGGAGAACGCGGTGCCGTAGAGGCCTGTAAAATTGCCCGGGCTGAAAGAGCAGTTCAGGCCCGTCATGTTGGCCTCCAGGCAGAGGTTCACGTCTCGGGCCAGGTTGGTCACAGTGATGTTGAGCGTGGCATTGCCGCCCAGGCCCACAGGCAGGAGTATGGTTGGCGAGCTGTAGACGGAATTGTTCGGCTTCATCCAGGTTATGTTGGTGGCGGGCCCAAGCGGGCTTAGCACCATGTCGGTCCCGCGCGTGAAAAGCGGGTTGCCAGTGGACGGGTCCGATGCCGCGGCGTCTATATGATAAAGCGTGGGCGCCACTTCCTGGTATGGCACATCGCACGAATATTGCAACAGCGTAGGCTCGGAAATAGTTGAGAATGACTGGTTCTCAGGGGCGCATGTCATGTTTCCGCCCCCGGCTGCGCGTGAGGCCGTAGTCCCGACATTGACTATTGGGACTGTCGGGTAGACTGTGGCGTTTACAAGATGCGTGCTGTTCACGAGCAGGGTCGCCGCGAGCGGGCCTGGGCAGACAAGCGCGCCATAGCCCTGGCGCTGCGCCTCGTCCTGTATCCTTATCGTAAGAATCGGGGCGGGCGTGGATATGTCGCAGTCGTCAACCCTGTAGAAAATTGTGTCGTTGGGCATCACAGTCCTATTGACCGCGGTGTCGAACCCGCCTATTGTCAGTGTGTGGAAATTGGTGAAAGAATTGTTCATGACGACGCTGCTGCCCAGCACTGGCGTCAGGCCCCAGTCTATGTGGTTGTCGCATGACTGGATTGTGGTCCAGTAGAAAGTGACAGTGTGGCAGCTAAAGCCCCTATTGTCTATGTCAAGGAACTGCCTCGTGTCGTCCAAAAGCGACATCTGAGGCTCGTATTGGCTTGGGCTTAGCTCAAGCAGGGCATAGCTCGCGTTCCACTGGTAGGGCGTGAGCGGGGTGTATGTGTAGAACCAGAAATGCGGGTAATACGTGGTCTGATTGGCTACAGCCGGGAACGAGCACTCGTGCGACGCCGAGGCGCCGCCTGTGTTCCAGCGTGAAACGTCGTCAGGCCCGAGCCTGCAGTTTTCCTCTAGCATATTCAGGCCAGATCG
>JAKALW010000031.1 GCA_021823945.1 Microcaldota archaeon | reverse complement strand
TGCCAAGCGCAATATGGATTCTACTTGCGCTCAGTAGAGGTTTGAAAGCAATCCAGCAAGCGAGTAGAGGGGGGACAGCATTACCGGGAACACCATGACGCCGCTGTTTGTCGCCTTCAGGTCGGAAAGCAGGTTTGAGCGCACTGTGAACGTGAGGTTCTGCGCCTGCGCAATCAGGGGCGACGAGGTCGAGACTGTGGCGATTGAGATGTCGTACTCGGACTCGTCATAACCCACAACCTCGTATTCCACAGTCTTTGAGGAAAGCGCCGGGACAAAAATGTCGCGCTTGAACTCCCAGCCGCGCACTCCCTGGCTCGTGATTGTGTAAACGTCGTTCGTGTTCGCCTTGTTCGTGACAGTGATTTCAAACTGCGCTGGCTGGCCAGCCGAGACAGTCTGGGACTTGGGTGTGATTGAGACACCAAGCACGTCGCGCGTCACGTGGACTTTCACCTTGAAGCTCACTGTTGGGAGGCCTTCGCCGAACCCCTCGTCAATTGCGCGGGCGTAAAGCGTGTAATCGCCCTCCTGTGCGTCCGGAGCTACGGTGAACTCCGCCTGGAGCGGATTCGACGTGGTCTTGCTGGGCTTCGCGCTCCAGCCATCTGGGACAGAGTAGAACTCCACCAGGTCGTATATCCCGCCTATCCCGTACTTGCCGCCTGATGAGACTTTCGGGTCGACCGAAATGGCGAATGTCTGCCCTGGCCCTATGGTGCCGGCGTCGACAACCATGCCCTCCCTTAGCGCGGTGTTCGCAGGGGCCAGCATCATAAGGGGGTAAATGGCGCCTGCCAGCACGGCAAGCGCAAGTATGGTTGTTGCGTACTTGTTTTGCATAAATATCACGGCACTGGTTTCATTGGATGCTGCATAATCACTTTTTTTCTCTGGGTTTTTAACACTTCTTTTGCCTTGGACCTGCCGCATGGCTTAGGGTTTTGCGTCCCTGGCGCGCGCTGCCATGTCGTAGGCCCTGTAATAATTGGATATCAGCTCAGTCCAGTCGAGCGCACGCGCCATCTTGTATGCCTCGTCCTTCATGCCCGAAAGTTTCGCTGGGGGCATTGTGTAAAGGCCTTCGACGAATGCGGCAAGCTCGAGCGCCGCATCGGCCGAGCTTCTGCCCGCCATTTCAAGCACAGTGATGCCCTTGTCCCTGACATCCATCTTTGACTTGAGGAACCTGCCTATGCCCGTGGTGTCCGAAGTCACGGCTATGTTCCCATGAAGTGCTGATTCAGCAGGCGTGTAGCCAAAAGGCTCGTACCTGGACATGAAAATGCCCGCGTCCATTCCGGATATGACATCGTGGTATGGCAGCTCGAGCAAGCCGTCCGACGGCTTCACGTAAGACGGGTAGAAAATCACCTTGACCACGTCGTCCTGCGAGTTTGTCAGGCCGCTCTCGATACATGAATTGACTATCTTGTCGTTCGCATACATCAGGTCGAAGGCGTTTATCAAGGGATTTGGGCCCTCCTTCGAGAAAGAGCGTGCCATGGATGCAACGTCAGCCCTTGTTTTTCCGACAAGGTAGCTTGTGGCAGCCTGGAGATTTACATAGTTCTCGTCAATCACGCCGTTCTTGTTCTGGGCAAGGGTGGAAAGGTATTCATGTATCTTGTCAAGCGTCAGGTAGTTCTTGATTACCGACTGGCGCGGGCCAATAGTGGCCGAGGGCGCGAATACGAACGCGAAAATCCTCCTTTCCGGAGCCGGCTTCTGGCTTTTCAGCCTGCTGTTGAGGATGCCAAGCGCGGATATGAATATGTCGAACCCCTTGTTGGTGAATTCGTAGCGCCCCGAAGTGTACAGCATGAGCGGATTCTTGTAGCTCTGCGCATAATGGGCTATGAAATACGATTCGCAGAACTGTATCATTTCAGACCTGACGTATTTCCTCGTGGCCGATATGTCCTGCGCGAGGGGCGAGTCAGATAGGTCCAGCCCGTTTGTGGTGATGACGTCGGGATACCTGTCGAGGATGTAGCGGACCTCAAGCGCCACTGTCTCGCTTACGGTCGTGAAAACGTCCGCGTTTTTGGCTGCTGCGGATTCGAGGAGGTGCTTCGCCTCCACGCCGAACCTGTACGAGTTCGAGACATTGGCGCGGGCGAGCGGGTCGAGCGAAAGCGCGAGCACGTCCTTGCCTGCGGCAGACATGCTCCTGCCAAGCACAGTTGCGTGCGTGGTGAAGACTGTGCCACAGGGGAGATTCTTCATCTTGCAGTACAAGAGCGCAGAGCCGGATATCCATTCATGGAACTGCGCCACAGTCTTCTTGCCAGAATAGAATGGCGTCGCGAGAAGCCTTTCTATGAGCATGCCGCACGCGTAGCCCCAGACGACATTCTCAGTGAAGTCCCATTCAGTTGACATGAGCGAGTCCACGCCGAAATTCTTCCACAGCGTGAACTTTATGTAGTTGGCCATGGAATCGTGCTTTTCCATGCCGTCCTGATAATTGGTCATTTTTTTCGCGAATTTCGAGGCATTGACTATGATGAGGCGCGCGTTGGACCCGTAAATCCACCTGCCGACCTTGCAGGTTATGCCCTCGGCATCCAGCGACCTGAAGACCTTCTCCATCTCTTCGGATGGTATCTCCTCCTTGAAGTCGGCTTCGCACTTGTCGTCGCAAAAGCCGATAAGCAGGTAATTGTCGCCGAATTTCTTCACGAGCTGGGATGACTTGGACTGGAGGACAGTATATATGCCACCGATTTGCCTGCCGGCCTCGGAAGAGACCTCTATTATAGCGTCAACCATTCACTCAACTGCCAAGCGCCCCATGCCGAGCGCCCTTGTCTTGCGCGCGCATGCGCACTATTTTGCCCCTGACCATGCTTTGGAGCTGGCATGCCGATGCAACATTGCCAATTCATGGCAGGATTGTGTACTTGCTCAGGTACACCTGCGTTGAAAGCACAATCAAAAAAGGCATGATTATGACCGAGTTGATGAAGAGGACCACATAGGTCGAGTAAGGCTGCGGAATCAATGCATAGAAAACCAGCTCGTTCAATGCAAGCATAAGGAACCCGACCACAAGCCACATCACAAAAAGCGGAAGCTTGCTTAGCGAGTAGCTCACTGATTTCTGGATTGCCCTCCACGGCCTGTAATCGTCGATTACAAGCGCGGACGGGGTGTAGAAAAACGGGAGCGCCGCAAGCATTGTCAGGATTGGATAGAGAATGCTGGCGTGCTGCGTGCCAAAGAGCAGGAACTGCAATATGAAAATAATCATCTGCAATGTCAAAAAAAGCCAGAACACGTTAATGGTATACTTGCCTATGCCCGAAATGACCTCGTGGGTGATGAGGACGGACGTGCGCATGGACTTTATCACCAGATTGATGTTTACCATGGCAAAGGAGATGAGGAAAAGCGAGACCAAAAACGAGAAGACCATGATGCCAATGTCCCAGCTTGTTATGTCCGGAATGCTTCCGGTGCGCAGGAACACGCCGCCAAGCGCCAGGTAGACCGGAGTCTGGATGAAAAGAGGTATCAAAAGCGCGAACAGCATGGGGATTGAGAAGAATGAAATCAGGGTTATGTTCTTGAAATAGGCGGATACGGAATATTTGAGGACTTTGAACATGAGAGTCACCTTTTCCAAAATCATTTCTTGCTCTTTTGGGCAGGCTTCCCGCCCGCCTTTTTCGCGGGCTTTGGAGCTGCGGGCTTTTTCTGGGCCGGGTTGCCTGCCGCGTGCTTTGCAACGAATGACGCGAGAGTTTTTTTCTGCCCCTTTGCCTCAGCCGCTACGGAAACCGGCTGCTTCGTCTCTGAGGGTTTGGCGGGGGGCGGCTGGGCGAGTTGGGTCATGGACGGGAATACCTCGAAGCCTTCGGAGGACATCTTGAAATTGTGCGTCTCCCGGTCCGCTCCTATGACGCCAAGTATGGATATCTTGTCATACTCAAACTCAATCACGCCGTCCATCAGGTGGCGCACCATGGTCACGGTCTTGTCGTCGTGCATGCCCTTCTCGAGAACGAAGAACACGGTCGCGCCGGAATTTCGGAACTTGCCGATTATGAACTGGATGAACTTGAAAACGGACGACGCGGGCAAAGTCTCGAAAAGCGTTGAGAGCGAATGGAACCCAACGCGAAAGCCCATTGGGCATTCTGTCTCGCATACGGCATCGGCCACGCGGGATATCTTGAGCGAGATTGAGGACAGCGCTGTGGCGGAATCCGCATAGGACACGAAATCCGTGTCCCGCACCGACATGTTGAACTGCTTGGTGTAGCAGTCTATCACGTGGACAAGGCCCTTTTTCTCGAATTCGTCCACGTTCTCGCCTGTCTTCAGCATCATGGCCTTCCAGTCGCCATACCCGAAATCAGTGAGCACGTATATGACCGGGATGCCCTGTTTCATGCCATGGTACATGAGTTCCATTAGGAGAGGGCGCTTGCCGCACATGGGCGAGCCGTAAATGAGGATATTGGATGGCGCTTCAAGCCCGCCGCCAAGGACGATATCAAGGCCTTTGACCCCTGTTTTCACTTTGGAACCTGATGCCATGCTAAATCCATCCTTGATGAGAATTCTCCAGAATACAAGGACTTGCACGCGCATCTTTATAAAGATTTTTAAAAATAAGGAGAGATATGGCAATCAAAAACAAGAAAATCGCAAAGGAACCAGCGCCTTTGAACCCGGACAGGGTGCCGACCGGCATACCAGGACTTGACGACCTGCTCTCCGGCGGGTTCGAGAAGGAATCAAACGTCCTGGTCATGGGCGGGCCTGGCTCCGGCAAAACGACATTTCTTGTCCAGTTCCTGATTAACGGCGTCCTGAAATACAAGGAGCCCGGGATTTTCCTGACTTTCGAGGAGCCGCAGGAGACCATTGTCAAGCACATGGGAAACTTCGGGTGGGACCTGGACCAGTTAGAAGAGGACGGCATGTTCACCATCATAACCTACAAGCCGCACGAGGTCAAGAAGCTCCTTGACGAGGGGGGCGGCATGATTTGGGATTCCATACACTCGATTGGCGCAAAGCGCCTCGCCGTGGATTCGCTTTCCACCTATGCCATGCTTTTTGACACAAATTACCAGATGAGGGAATCTCAGCTTCTGCTATTCGACCTGCTTAGGAAATGGGACATCACGACCTTGCTTTCAGGTGAGGCGAAAAACGCATCGGCGCTGAAGCAGTTCACAGGCATGGAATACCTGACTGACGGCGTGATACTCCTCCATCACCCGCGCCAGGGCAACACCAGGATAAGGGCGCTTGAAATCCTCAAGCTTCGCGGCATCGGGCATTCGCAAAAAATATGCCCGTTCGAGTTCATAGAGGGCAAGGGAATCGAGGTATATCCCGAAGAGGACGTATTCTCAGAGATGTAGGAAGCGGCATGCTTTTTTCTTAGCCTTTTTTCTTCAATTGGCAGAGCTGCCGCGCTTGCAATTTTGCTTTTCGCTGATTTCACTAATTTTAGAATGGCTTTGGAAAAAAAGTCATGTCCAGGAAAATAAATGAAGGCGAAAAAATTAAAGAAAAACAGGGATGGGAAATGCCCGCCCTAGGAGCACGTCCCTACCAAATCCTTCACAGCCGCGTCGCCGCCCTGTACCTGGTTTTGAAGCGCATTGGAGCTGTAGTTGAAGGATATCGTGTTGCCAGCGATGGCGTATCTGGTTGAGCTGTTGCACACCGAGCTTATGGACACGTTGAATTGCGTCAGCTTCTTCTCTCCGCCCAGGAAAACCACTGGCAAGCCGGGGGTAACGTTTGAGCCCTCCACGCTCATGCTGTTAAGAGTCAAAGCCTGGCTGTTGGCATTCTGCAATATCACAGAGAGCACGCCGTTGCTCGCCTTGGACTCGACAATCCTGAAAGGGAAAGCCACGCCCTGCCAGTAAGAGTCCGATTGCGTTTTCTGGGCGTCCGTGGCAAGCCCCGGGAAGAACCCGAGGATGGCTATTGCCACGAGCGCGATTATGAGCACCACGGCAAGTATTACCAGGTATTCGGTAGAGCCTTGGCCTTTTTTGAAATCCATTCAAATCCCCCTATCAGGATTAGCACTTGCCTATGAGCGTCTTTGTGCCAGTCTCAGTTTTTACCAGGTCGTTTGACGTTGTGTAGTTGATTGACACCTTGTACTCATACGTCAAGCCCGAGCCTGCAGTGCATATCGGCAGGCCCGTGACATTGACGCCGGATATCTGCTCCCCTCCGGCAAAAGTCAGGTTGGTTGCGGAGTAAGTGGAATTGTCCACTGTTATGGAATTTACAGAAATTGCCTCTGCCTCGGAATTGAACATGACGAGCTTGAGCGTATCGCCGCTTTGGGCATGGTCCTTTATCTGGATAGGCCTTGCCGTCCCCCGCCAGTACGAATCAGACTGGGTTATCCTCGCGTCGCCGGAGAGCGCGGGGAAGAAACCGAGAAGCGCTATTGCCACGAGCGCGATTATTAGGACAACTGCGAGCAGAACGAGATATTCTGTCGCGCCTTGGCCTTTCCTGGATTCCATCTGAGAACCGCCCCCAATATCATGCAGATAAGATTTGATTATATTTTACGATATTAGGGAGTATATAAAACAAGGGGATGGGAAAAAGGCAGGATGCCAGGAAGGCGGGAAAAAAGGCCGGATGCCTGAAAATTCCTGGGTTGAAGGGTTATGGGGAATGCGCGAGAGGCCTGGAAAAACAAGGATTGGAAAGCGGACTTGCAAAGCTAGGGATAAAAAATAAATAAAAAAAGAAAGGGAATGCCCCTTAAGAGCATGTTCCGACAAGGTCCTTCACTGCCGCGTCACCGCCCTGCTTCTGTCCTGTAAGCGAGTTGGAGTCGTAGATGAAGGATATTGTGCTGCCTGCAATGTCATACCTGGTGTTGCCTGAAGAAGCATTGCACAACCCGCTGATAGTCACATTGAATGGAATGAGCTTCTTCTCGCCGCCAAGGAATGTGACAGGCAAGCCAGTTACATTGGTGCCGGAGCCCACATTAATGGTTGTGAGCGTCAATGCCTGACTGTTGGAGTTCTGCAATATGATGCTAAGCGTGCCGGACGTTGCCTTTGACTCGACAATCCTGAACGGTGATGCGACTCCCTGCCAGTACGAATCAGACTGCGTTTTCTGGGCATCTGTTGCGAGACCCGGGAAGAACCCGAGAAGCGCTATTGCCACGAGTGCGACAATGAGCACTACTGCGAGGATTACCAGATACTCGGTAGAGCCTTGGCCTTTTTTGAAATTCATCATAATCCCTCGGTTATTCTATATTGAATTTAACACTTGCCTATGAGTGTCTTTGAGCCAGTCTGCACCTTGTCCAATCCATCCGCAGCAGTATACTGGATTGTTACGTTGTATTCATATGTGCCGCCGGGCGCGCAGTTCGGCTCGTTGAATGTCACCGGCAGAGTCATCTGCTGGCCGCCTGCGAATTTTGTCGCCGTTAAGTTGGCAGGCGTGACGCCGCCGACCGTCATGTTTGTGATTGTCTCGCTCTGCGATTCAGTATTGAGCAGGACAAGCGTGAGGCTCGTGCCGGTCTGGACGTGGTCTGTGATTGCGAATGGCCTTGCAGTTCCCCTCCAGTATGAGTCAGACTGCGTAATCCTTGCATCCCCTGACAGCCCTGGGAAGAACCCGAGAAGTGCAATTGAAACTAATGCTATGATTAGAACTACCGCCAACAGAACAAGATATTCCGTTGCGCCCTGACCTTTCCTAAATACCATGCGAGTATCGCCTCCGATAATCATTGAGACAGTATATATGCAAGCGATATTTAAATGTTTGCAGAAAACCACGAGGAGAAATACAATACAAGACACAAAAAGCCACAATCACAAAAGGAAGGGATAGATGACCAAATTTATCATGATTTCCGGCCCTTGCGGATTGATGACCGGGTTGGCCATTATTTCCACCCTCTTGCGCCTGCTTGCAACCCGGGCCATCGGGCAGATTAAAGTATCGAGCCTATGAACGAGCCCACAACCGCGCGTATCACAAGGTAGACCACCATGGTCACTATTGCGAGCGGGAACACGTATTTCAAGCCGTAGAGGAACTTGCCCTCCTCTATAATGCCAATGAGGAGGCTCGCAAGTGCGCATGTGCCGAAGATGATGACAAAGCCCATCATGAACACGAAATCCGGGGACAGGGTGAGCTTTGGCGCCACAATGGCGGTAGTTGCGCTTGCAAGGGACGTGGTGTCAATGCTGGACTGAATTTTCGAGAATGTTGTAAGGAACTGCCCCGATATGGCAAGGAGGAGCGGCAGCCCGACAATCACCACGAAGAACAGGAAAATCGTGTATGACCTGGTGTTCTGCGCAAGCTCCTTTTTCAGCTCGTCCATCTCGCGGACTTCCTCGGCCGCCGACTCAAGAAGCTCCGCGAGCTTGCCGCCCGACCTCAATCCCTGGTCGAAAAACGATATTGTCCTGCCAAGTAGCGCTGAGTCTATCCTTTCTGTGAGCTGGAGCAGGGAGGTTGAGAGCGATTCAGAGCCAAGGGACTTTGACGCAACTATGTTGATTTCCTTCTCAAGGGGGCCAAACTCCGGGCGCGCCGACAGCCTGAACGCGGAGAACGGCGTCATGCCCGAGCGGAGGTTGGCG
>JAKALW010000030.1 GCA_021823945.1 Microcaldota archaeon | reverse complement strand
CTCCGCGTCTGCGTAGAGAGTGTATGGGATGTCGCCTATTAGCGGGTACGACAACGGGACAGCGACAGTGATATTGTAAGTCTTCTTCTCAAGGGCTGCTATCGCCGGGAAGAAGTTGGGCTGCAGGTTGCAGTCAGTGTTGTTCGCGCAGAGCACGCCAAGCACCGTGTTTGTCGAAGTGTAGAAAAGCGAGGTTATATTGCCGGTGGATGACTGGCTCGTGCCAAGCTGGGTGAAGCTGACCTGCGGGGACGGGCAGGTTATGACGGGCTTTGGCAGGACAGTGTCGTAAACCGCGTTCACGTACAGGGATTCCTCGCCGCCTATGTCGAACGGCGAGAGGCTTGCGCACTGGTCTATTCCCTGCCCGGTCCCGGAGCAGCCAGAATAGAACGAATACACCTTGTACGGCTGCATGCCGTTGGATATCCTGCGCGTGATGCTTGAGCTTGTGAAACCGAAGTTTGGCGCCGCAGCGTTATAGTCGCTTTTCGTGATGC
This sequence comes from Microcaldota archaeon, assembly GCA_021823945.1. Taxonomy (GTDB): domain Archaea; phylum Micrarchaeota; class Micrarchaeia; order Anstonellales; family VGKX01; genus JAKALW01. Next base: position 8,227 of record JAKALW010000030.1, on the reverse strand, counting down.
CAAGCACCTGCGAGTTGTAGGTGTCGGCTATGAATACCGTGTCGCCGTACTGGAACGCGCTGTAGGGGAACGAAAGCATGTTTACCCCGCTGCCTGCATACCCGAGCCTTCCGTACTGCCAGACTATCCCGTTTTGCGGCATAGAAGAATTGACCTCTATTATGCGCTGGTTGCCTGTGTCGGATATCAGGACATTGCCTTCGGGTGTTTCCGAAACGTCGTAGGGCGTGTTGAGGGCCACGAACGAGAAGTTTTCCGAACCCACAGGGTTTGAGCCTACCGAGCCTAGCACTGTGCCGTTCGTTGATATTTTGAGCACCCTGTCGTTTTCCGAGTCTGCGACCCAGAAATAGCTGCCAAGCTTTGAGAGATAGATGCGCCGCGGGAAGAAGTTCGAGTCATTGCTCGAGTAGACAGTCTCAAGCGCGGAAACATTGGACTGCAATGATATGGATTTCACCTTGGCATCGCCGGTGTCCGCCATGTAAACACTTTCCGCGGTGCTGTTATTGCCCTGGGCGAGGTAATAGAATACGCCAAATGGCGTGGAAAGGTAGCTTGAATTGCCGAGGTAGCCTATTGTCCGGAGTATGTTCGAGCCAGTGAACCCGAAATTGCCGGCATTGGGGTTGTAAGTGCTCGGGTTCACGACAAGCACGCGGTCCTTGAGCGTGTCCGCTATGGCCACTGTGCCCATTATCGAGTCCGAGGCGTCGAAGGGCTGGGCAACGACATTGACGTTCCCGTCAGTTGAGCCATTGCCGTATTGCCAGATTATGCCGTTTTGCCCGTTGAACTTGGCCACCGTGTTGTTGTACGGGTATGACACAAGGAGGGGGAGCCTGGTTATGTTGGCGTATTGGCCGGTCGGGATGAGGCAGGACGACTGGTTCTGCGGGTCAGTGCACCCGTAATAAAGGTAATAATTGGACATGATGGGAGCTGTGAGCATGGCCGAGAGCGAGCAGTAATGATTCCCGGCCGAGTCCGTGGTGGAATTTGTGAGCTCGAACCCAATCTCCTTGTAGAACGGGTTCTCGTTCACCCTGCTCGAATTTGTCCAGGCATAGTGCTCGAGCGCAAAGCTTGCAAGCCGCAGCGTAGTGTCAGCTGTGCCGGACACGTCCGCGATGAAGCGCACGTATGAAACGTTTGCCGGGGCAAAATCTCCCTCGACAAACCCATATATGCCGCTTGACGGGGCATTGACGCCAGCAACGCTGGACAGGACAGTAGTCCAGTCCACATGGTTGCTTGACACATTGACCATGAAATACCTGGCGGTGCCCGTGAGCTCCAGGTCGGCGCTGACGCGGGACGCGGTTGTCGCGTTCGTCAGGTTGAGTTCCAGGTAGGTCTCTGACCCGTTATACACTATCTGCCTATAACCGTCCTTGTCAAAGCCGTTTGTGAAATAGCTGTTCGGGTTCAAGACCGAATAATACGATTTCCAGGAGTCAAGGCTTGGCTTGGGCACGCACATCATGTCGTATGCCCAGCCGCCGCCGCCGGCTATTACCCTGATGTCCGAGCAGTCGCTCGCGTGCCCCACCGAGACGTTCTCGATTGTCACGACCTGCCCGGATACGGAAAGCCTGGGGGCGAGAAGCCTCCTGTATTTCCACCTCTGGTCCCACCAGCCCGGCGATATGGCGGTGGTGTTTATCTCTCCGCGCACAGTCATGTTAGGAAGCCTGTAATCAGACGGCGCAGTGCAGTTGAGCACGAAGTTCGAGGAGCCCGAGAAGTCAGACCATGACGACTGCGACACTGTGCAGTTGGGGTTATCGAAGTTAACTGTGAAGTTTGACAGCCCGGGCCAGATGTGCAAATTGAGCTCGAGCGGCGACCAGCTGCCAGGGATTATCTGCCCGCGCGGGTTCATTGGCGTCACCTGGTAATTGGGCTTGCCCTGCGGGTCGGAAGACGTGAGCAGGAATGACGTGGAAGCGTTGCTGCCCTGGGCGTCTGACGACGACAGGTCTATGCTGAAGTCGCCCGCGACCTTGTCCGGGACAGAGATGTTGTTCAAGATTTGGTATGGGGACTGGTTGGCTGCAAGCGAGGGTATCAACTGCGGGCTTTGCGTGCAGCCCCACAGGCACGGGCAGGCTATCTGGTTCTGGACATTGAGGGATTCGCCCGCGACCGCAGAGAGGTTGGCGCTAACAAGCGCGGGCGCGCCCCAAAACGCGTACTGCTGCGGCACGCCTGAATAGAACAGGTTGGACCCTGACACGAGAAGCTGGCCAGATGCGTTTTTTGGCATATAGAAGCGCTTGTACGCAGTTATGTACCAAACATAATCGCCAGGCGCGAGCGTGGGGAGGGGCCTTGAATAATTGCCCGAAACAGGGTCAATGCTCCCGAAGCTGTAATCGCTTGTCTTGAAAAGCGTGCCTTTGACAATCCCATAGAACGTGATATTGGCGTTCGTCTGCGGGACGCCGTTGGCGCGCGTGTAGCTTGCAGTCAGGTTGATAAGCGACTCGTATCCGGAAACGACAGCGTAAGGCACTGGCGCCACTGTCAGGTTGTCGTCAAGGTTGGAATCGAAAGTGCCGTTCTGCTCGTACGTCTGGTTGTCGCGCGTAACATTGGCAACGCACGTCCAGGGCGTGGTGGCGCTCCACTGGTCCACTGAGAACTGCGGCGAAGTGTAGGTCGTGTTGTAGGCGCCGACGTCCGAAGACGCGTAGGGAACATAGGAAAGCCTGACTGTCCCGTCCGGCCTGATAACCTTGAACTGGACGCCGGTTATGTATTTCATGTCGCACGGGTCGGAAAGGGCTACGTTGCACGCGGTCCCGAACGAGCCGTTGAGCGGATAATCGGGCGTGGCGAAAATTGAAACGAATATCGGCTGCGCGTCTATGATGTCGCATTTTGTCACTGTAACGTTCAGGTCGGTCGCATTGAAGGAAAGCGTGAACGGCCTGAAAACCGTGACATTGACCGGCGTGGCTGAATATGTCGATGACAAGGGGAAGAAAACGCTCACTGTAAGCGGGGTGACATTGTATACTGACAGGTTCGAGGAGCTTTCCACCCTGTACGTTGAAAAGCGGGAGACATTGAAAGTGAGGGTGTAAGTGGCGTTGTCCCAGGCAAACCCGGAGCATATGCCTCCCCCGTCAGTGCAGAGGGTTTCGCCGGCCTGCTTGGAATATGTCGTCACGAAATTGGGCGAGTAATACACCCTCGGGACAGTGGAGTTTTGCCATACGCCATCTGTGCGCAGCGTGACCTGGGCGGTGGAATTGAACGAAGGGTCGAGCGCGCCGGAGTTCACGGACACGAAGCCGTAGCCCATGTAGACGTTCGAATCATAATCCTGCATGTATGAATCCACTGGATAGTTTTGCGGGAACGAGATTGAACCTATGTTGGCTATGCCAAGCGACAGACCATACACGGAAGTCAGGTTTGGCAGGTAGGAGAACTGGGTAGTCAGGGCGGGGCTGAACTTGGAGTAGTTGACAAGCGTGAAGGGCAGGATTTTGCCGAAATAGAAAGCATAGACCGCGGAAGTGGAATTTCCCGAGTAGTTCTGCGACACCACCTCCATTGACGGCCCGCCCCAGCTCGATATGAAGCCGGAAACGTCAGCCCCGAAATGCTCGTAATTAGAGCTGCCCCTGAACCTGTATAGCTGGGTGGCGTTTTTGCCGGACATCACTATCACTGCGCCGTTTCCGGTCAGGTTCATCGGGTTGGAGGAATTGGAGATGCCAGCGAGGAAAAGGCTTGAGGCCCCTGGCTGGTCAGTTGCGGAATCCAGGAACATGGCTTCCGAGATAGAGCCGTTGAGGCCGGCAGTTCCGTCGGGGTTGGCGCCCAAGTATAGGGCATGCGAGTTCGCAAGCGGCGCGCTCCGGCTCTCGAAAGTCCCGATCTGCACGCCATCTATGAAGAGCTTCAAAGTAGCGGTTGACGCGTCCCTTGACACGCCCAGGTAATGTATCGCGCCCCCTGTAACCGGCGAGCCGGATGTGAAATTCCCCACTCCCGGCTCGACGAATGTGAGGTAATCGTTTGAATCGAACCCGAACCAATAGCCGTCCTGCGCGCCGGCTGTTGAGGCGACAGCCTGGGCAACGCCGTTTTGCGCCTTTGACACCCATGCGAAAATGGAGAACGAGCCTTGCGCGGAGTATGGCTGCGATGCCTCGGTGTAAATGTACTGGGAGCCGTTGAACACCATGCAGCCGCCGGCGCATGATGACGGGGACGCCCAGACAGGCTTGCTCGGGCCGCCGCCGTAGCTCGACGCGGTCGTGTAGGAATAGTCGGGAAGCGAGCCTGCCGAGGTGTTTGTTATGTTGAGGTTGAACATGTCCCAAAGCACTACCTGCTCGCCAACCTGCGACGCATTGGGGGCTATGATCGCGAAGTCCCGATACGTGTCATTGTCCACGTCGGGAAGCGGGCGGATTGAGATAGTAGTGTTGCCGAGCCCGAGGTCGGAGGATTTGAGCCTGTAGATGAGGTACGGGCTTGCCCCGCCCCCGAAAACATAGGCATACTTGTCGGAATCCACGCCGTATTCGGAGACGCCGTCATGGTTGATGTCGCCAAGGGCCCAGACGCCCCTGCCGAAATGCTCGCCCGCGCTGCCCCCTATTACGGAGAACACGCTCTTGTTGTCTGCGCCCGAGAACAGCCAGACAAGGCCGTTAGCCACGCCGTTTGTCGAGCCATACGGGTCGCCGACAGCATAGTCTGCCTGCCCGTCGCCGTCGATGTCGCCAAGGATTGCTACGGAAGAGCCGAAGGAAATGTTGGTGTTTGAGCCTGTCTTGATGCCGGATAAAACCGAGACGCCGCCCATGCTTGATGCGTTGATGACAGAATAGGAATACGACTGGGAATGCTCCGCCTCGAGCCAGTCGGTGCTCCTGGAGACATTTGACAGCCTGATTTCGTCGAAGGCCACAGGGCCGTTCGCAGCCCACCAGTAATTGGCATTGTAGGTTGTGTCAGCTCCGATTACAATCATTCCAGCAGTCACGAACGGGCAGTAGGTCAAAGCGCGGTAGCTGACCTGCGAATCCATTTTCACCATCCAGCTGCAATTATTCAGACCATAGAAGTTCTCGCCATAGGCGTAATAGTGCAGGCCGGAAACTGCCGTGCCATTGGAAGGTATGGTAGCAAGCAGGTTGACGGCAGGAGACCACGCTTCCAGCGAAGGTATTGAAGAATCCCAGCCTATTTCAGTGGCGCTGTTCGCATTGCCAGAATCTCCCATGGCAAACATCTGGGCGTAATTGTTGGGCTGCTGGGTGGTCTGCCGCCATGCCCAGAGAGAAACATAATGGGTGGCACTGCCAAGCGGGATGTCTGCCGCGCTCGCATTGGTCAGGGCGCCTGTGGGCCCCGCGGCGTAGAAGCACTCGCCAAAAGCGCACGTGCCTGGCGTGCTTGAAACAGAAACAGTGCCGTACGGAGAGTTTGTAAGATTGTTATTGCCAAGCGAGTCAGTCATGTCGCCGCCGTGCCACACGCTGACATAGCCGTTTGACCAGACCTGGCTTGCGTTCCAGTAGGGGCTTGCCGACTGGTTGGCGAAAAAGTAGATTGTGTTTAGGACAGTGGAATTCTTCAAGAGCGGGATTTTCACCCAGACGACTGTGGAATTTGTATTGCACGTGCCATTCTCCACCTCGTAATAAAGCTGGGAGTACGCGGGCGGGTCAAGCACCTGCAGGTTGGAGCAGTTGGCCCACAGCCCGCCCATGCGTATGGTGTATGCGCTGTCAAAGACCACCCGCGCCGGGAAATCAGCAAGGTCAGACTGGACAGTGCTGTTTATGGCCGCTTTTGCCAGGTAATACCTTGAAGTTGAGAAGAGGGTTGCGCTTGCATTTGTCGGATTGGACTCGAACGGAGAGCCTGCAAGCAGCAGGACGCTGGAATTGTCTGGCAGGACGTATGACGAGACCGAAGTGCCAAAATAGGGGAAAGAACTGTTTTTGGCCTGGAACGCGTATAGCGCGCTGCCATTGGCGCCGGAGTATATCACGACAGACCCCGGGACGACACCCGCGCTTGCAGGATAGCCTATTGCAAAGTCGTCCACGCCGTCTCCGTCGACGTCGAAGCCGAGCGGCGTGAACGATTGCGCCGATACTTGCGAGGAATTGAACGTGAAGAGGAGCGTGCCATTCTCGGAATACGCGTATACCTGCCCTGCGGCCTGTGAGCCTGCCAGGTATTGCGGGCTTGCCTTGGTTGCAGGCGAGCGGCCGGCGCGCACGTAGTCGAAGATGACGCCCGGGGGCGCTATTGCCGAGATGTTCACTCCTACGTCGAAATACTGCCTGACTGGCAGGGGCGAGATTGGCGTGTATAGAGGCGCCATGCCCGCGGCGGAGAATTCTGGCGCGGATGAAGACGCGGATGGCGCTGTGATTTTCTGTGAAGGGGCCGTGGCATTTGTTGCATTAGTAGTGGCATTTGGCTGTGCCGGAGCGCCGCCGCTTGAATTTATCACGTACGTAAGATTCGGGGAAAGCGCGTATGTGCCGTCAATGGCATAGCCCTTGGCATAAACAGAGTATGATTGGACTGAAATGGCTGCCGGGTTTATTGTAACGTTGCACGCGCTCGCGTTGCAGGCGGCAATCAAAAAGCCGTTGCCGAAAATCTCAATCCTTTGCGCGAGTTCCGGCGGGATGCCCTGCGCCAAGACCGAGAATGGGGCGGACTGGACAGTGCCAGGGAAAGGGGTCGGCGAGAAAAACGACACCTGGATTGACGAGCCGGGGGCTACGGTTGCCGGAAGCGAGTTCTGGGCTTGGGCTGCTGGAAGGAGAATTAGCAATAATACTATGGAAACCAATTGTATATAGATTAATTGCCGCATTTTGTCTGGACCCCGCACGTGTTATATATTGATTTATATTATTTATAAATATCGCCCTTGTTTTGCCGCTTATGCTGGAAAGAAGGGCATTTTCCACGCAGAACGGGAAAACACGGGTTTGCCGCTCTGAATTGTATTAAATATATTGCAGGCAAAACCAGAAGTGCAGGTTGGCTGTCAAAACCGCAAAGTTTGTGGCAAAGCGGGGCGGCTTCCAGTGCCACGGGGTCATAAAATGGCAATCACAAAAGACGACTTGAGGAAGAAATTCACAGGCGAATGGGAAAAACACTACAAATTGAAATGCCTGATTGACAGGGGATACAAAAGGAAGCTTTGCCCGAAATGCGGAAAGAACTTCTGGTCAATCGTCGAAAGGGAAACGTGCGCCGATTCGTCGTGCGTCGGATACCAGTTCATAGGCGCGCCCCCGTCGAACAAGAAGCTCGATTACATAGAGACCTGGAAGCTCGTGGAGAAATACTTCACCAATTCAGGGCACACTTCCATAACCCCCTACCCGACAGTGGCGCGCTGGCGCGACGACCTATACTTCACTGTCGCGTCCATAAACGATTTCCAGCCATACGTGGTGAACGGCGAAATAGACCCGCCCGCAAACCCGCTTATTGTGCCCCAGCCCTGCATACGCTTTTCCGACATTGACAATGTGGGCGTGACAGGCAGGCACTCCACAAATTTCGTCATGATTGGGCAGCACGCCTTCAACACGAAAAAGACAGGGCAGTTCTACTGGAAGGAGGAGGCGATTGCCCACGACATCAACAATCTCATGAACCTAGGCATACCCGAATCGGAACTGGTGTTCACGGAGGACGTCTGGCTTGGCGGCGGGAATTTCGGGCCGTGCATTGAATATTTCTCCAGGGGGCTCGAACTTGGCAACTGCGTGTTCATGCAGTATAAAATCACAAAGGAAGGCGCAAGCGAACTTGACACGAAAGTGATTGACATGGGGGCGGGATTGTCCCGCTTCACGTGGATAACCCACGGCTCACCCACTTCATACGAGCACATCTACGGGCCGGTCATCGGCAAGATGAAGCAGAGGGCCGACGCGAAAATTGACGACGGCCTCTTCCTAAGGTATGCCAAGATGTCCGGAACCCTGAACAATGACGAGACAGAGGACATCGAGGGCGAGAAGGCGAAAATCGCCGCTGCGCTTGGCGTCGGGAAAGAGGAGCTTTTCGGCAAGCTAGAGCCATTGCAGGCGCTATACGCCTCGGCAGACCACCTTTGCACTGTGCTTTTCACGTCCACGGACGGCATGCTCCCGTCAAATGCAGGCGGCGGGTACAATCTCAGGATGATACTGAGGCGGGTGTTCGGGTTCAA
>JAKALW010000029.1 GCA_021823945.1 Microcaldota archaeon | reverse complement strand
CATGTTTGCGGACGCGGTTGCTTTTAAATTTTTAACAACGGAAATACGATAAGAATGGGCCTGTAGTGGAATGGTTAACACGTCTGCCTTACACGCAGAAGACTCGGAGTTCGATCCTCCGCGGGCCCAAATCAGGAAAAAAGGTTTAATTGCCATTAGGCTTATCTGTAATGATGCTCTCCGCAACAGGCTCCTTTTTCTTCAGTATGAGCTTTTCAAGGTTCCGGATATAATGCAACTGCCGCAACTCCGATGCAATGGCGCTCCTGCGGCGCAAAAAGTCGAAAAACGGTATTGGAATCAGGACGATTATGGCGTCCTTTATCTGCTCGACTATCGACTCGTGGGAATATCTCTTGAGAATCCTGCCGACCCCGCGCTCGTGTATGAACCCGGTTTTCCTGGCAAGGGATTCAAGATGTATCATCTGAAAAGTCTCTACCCAGCATCCGATTTTCACTATTATCTTGCTAAGCGCGGCGCACGCAAAGACAAGCGCCCATTTGGGGGCATTGTCGTGCATGGACACGCCTACCCATGACGTGGCCTTCTGGATAAGCGAGTCGACGTGCGCCCCAAAAGCCCCCGCAAGGTTGAACCCGGAAAAGCCCAGCACCAAAAAATTCAGGGATTCAAGCGACAAGTCCGCAACAGAATATTTTTTCGCCTTTTTCAGGCCGGCTTCGAGCTTTTCCCGCTTTTCGTGCTCTGGCATGCAAGGCGCCTTTGCACTTGCCTTGTGGTATGCCTTTGAAAACATCTTTTCCCTATACGGCATGACGCGCTCCATCATCCTGCGCTCAAACATCCAGTACCTGCGCCCAATCTTGCGCACGCTGAACTTGAACCCCTGCGCCGGGTATGCAGTATGGGGTGTTTCTTTTCCAGACTCGAAAAAACGCATGGCTAAACCCGCGCATCGAACGCTTAAATGGGTTTGCAGGCCGGCTGGGAGCGCATGGGCAGGCTGCCTGGCAGTTGGCAATAAATCAGTTATAATAACCTGCAAGGCGCAAGAATGTCCAGGTGTGTTAGCATGGCAACAGTCTCGCTTTTGAAAAAAACCGGAACCCACGTTCTATACTCTGTCAAGGAAGAGGGCTTCCCGAAGAACACCTGCATCATTTCCTCGGAAAAATTCAGGCACGTGCTTTTCAAGCCATACCTTGCGGGAAAGAGCCTGCAGGACAGCATGGAAAGCGCCGGCGAGGTCTTTGTCAGGGCCATTTCAGACACGGCCATAAAGGGCGAGAAGCTGGATTCGCTTGTGGAACTGGTCTATCTCTCAGGCGGGCTTTTCTACAACATCCCCACAGGGTTCAAGCGCGTCCACAACTTCGCGATTCCGCAGTGCTTCATAGGCATCCAGAGGGTCAGGATTGAAGGCTCGGAAGGAGAATTCTCCGCACGCGTGGGGTATGAGAATTTCGAGGCATTGCCAAAAGAGGCTGTGGTCATCATAGGCGACACGATTGCCACAGGCGCCACCATGTTTCGGGGCTTGCAGTCCCTTGCAAACGCCCTTGACGAAAAGGGCATCAGGCTCAAAAAGCTCGTGATTTGCACTCTTGCAGGCTCCGCCGAGGGCGCGCGCAAAATCCAGCACGCGCACGAGAAGCTCAAAGCCGCGCACCCGGGGCTTGAGACATACCTTTTCGCCGCAGAGCAGTTCTTCACGCTCATGCCGGACGGGACAGACCTGAGATTTTTGGAAAAGGATTCCATAATACCAGAGGACACGAGGAAGTTCATCATGTCCGAATACGGCGAATGGCTCGGGATTAACATGCAGTGCGCGGTCTTTGACTGGGGGACAAGGTGCAAGAACCCGATAAAGCATTACCATGAATTCATAGAGTTCACGCAAAGGATTGCCAAAAATCCGGAAATCACACCCGACGCGCTTGTTAGGATACGCCTCATGGAGAAGGAAGCCAGGTCTGGCCTTGCCGACTTTGACAGGAGAATTTGATAAAAGGCAAAAACAGCGCGGGCCGGGCAAACACGGCAGCCTGGCCCCCACAAGCGCCCGGCATGAAGCAGATAGGATTAAAATGGCAAATAGTGGTAATTTAAGATATGTTAGCGTTGACGGAGTTGCCTGAAAATGCCGGTTCGGCGCAGGTCGCCAAAAGAATCCAGGAAAGCCTGATGCAGGCCGCCAAGCCAAACGGCTTTGGCACTGGCATCCTTGAAACCAGCAAGGACGTCGAGGCAAGGATAAACGCCGGGCTGGAAAGGCTCGCAAAAAAGAATCCTGATTTTTACAATAGAATCCGGGCCATGGATGGCGGCATGTTCAACTCCCTCGCAGGCGGGCTCTTCGGACAGCTTTCAATATCAGCGCCGAGCCAGTTCTCAAACAGGCTTTCCGCATTGGAAATGTCAATAGCGGACATGGACAAGTGGGCAGTGGAAAAATCATTCAACTCGTGGTCAGTTGACAATTCCTATTTTGAAAAGGATTTCCAGTCCAAGGTCATCAAATTCATGGAAGCGGCAGGGATAAAGCCGTCTGAAAACGCGTTTTTGCCCGGCGCAAATAAGCCATATTTCGGGGATGTAAGATTTATCACCGCAAACGCTGAACAGGGAGGCAAACCTGGCGGAAACACGCTTCCGGCAGATTTTCTTGCTCCCAAAGGCAACCAGTTTTACATGGATAATGCCACATTGGGTAAAAGCGATACGCTGGACAAGGACAGTCCGTGGCTGAAAAGCCAGATAGTAAAACTTGAAATCCCGGAAGGCGAAAACCATGCAGTGCAACCGGGCATTGCGCATAACAATGAATACCTGGTGGCTGCGGCAACCGAATTCAACAGGCTCGCAGGCAGATTGCAGGCGATTGAGGACGTGTGCGGGCAAAACAACAAATCAGGCGCTGATTTCCTTTTCCATAAAAGCCAGGTGGCGGCTGCGCTGCAATTGAACATGGACCTGGTCAAGGGCGCGTTCCAGCTGATAAACTCAGGCGGGCTCAAGCCCGAGGAAATAGACAAGCTCAAGCCATGGCTAAACGAGAGGCTTGACGCGGTAAGGGGCATAAGCTATTCCATTTTTGACAGGGAACTGCCGCACTTCACCAACCAAAAAAGCGGGTTGTACGATGAAAACAGGATTGCAAAGCAGGATGAGGTCTCAGGCTTCCTGTACATTGCAGCGCTCAAGCTTGGCAATGTGGAAAGGAAGAATTTCGAGGGCTTCATGGCCGACTATTTCAAGTGGAAAGCCAAGTCGTCATACGACGGCGGGGATTTCCTCGCAAAGTCCAAATTCAACGAGCTGAACCCAGGAGGGGACATAAAGAAATCATTTGGCAGGGAGCTATATGCGCTCAAAGACGCGAAGAATGGGTTTGACAAGATATCCGAGTCAAGCCTGCTCTCGCATGACCTTGCCTATGGCAAATGGATTGAAAAAAACCTTGAAGGCATAAACAGCATAAACAATGCGGCGGCAAATTTGCAGTACAGGATAGAAGGCGAGAAACTGCCAGACACGTTCCTTGGCTTCAAAAGCATATTCGGCAGGAACGTGACGCGCAACTTTGCCGATGACCTGGCAGGCTGGGGCGATGTGGCGCTCACGGTGGGCTTTGTCGCTGTCGGAGGCTGGCCCGAAGTGGCGTATTTCTCCTACCAGGGCGTCAGGGACATGGAGCGCGACCCTATGGGGAGCGGCATACTTCTCACTGCCATGTGGGCTGGAAGGATTGCAAAGGTCATGGAAGGCATTGGAAGCCTGGAAAGGGTTGCAAAGGGATTTGACATTTCAGGAAGGGTTGCGGGAAGCTACCTTATGGGCAGCATGGGCATAAACGCGATAAATGCCATAAGCGACATGTCGGAATACGGCATAACGAACAAATCACTGCAGGGGTTGACTACCGACATTGCCATGATGTATCTTGGCGGGAAAAAGTCCAAAGGCGACACCAAGGGCATGGAATGGGCAGACAAGCTCGGGCAGGACAAGACGGCTATAGCAGGCGACAGGTACAAACTAAGCGACTTCTCACTTGTCGACCCGAACACGCTTGCCGCAGGGCTTGGCTCGTTCAAGCTTGGCGCAGGATACGGGCGCCTCGTGGAAACCATGCTCAAGCCAAGGGCGGAAATGGAAATTGGCGGGGATAAAACACTTTCAAAAAATGGGATAAATATCAAATTTGAAAATAAAATATCCGACCAGGCTGCCGCCAGATGGGTATCCGAAAAACTCAATGTGCCAATTGAGGACGCAGGCAACCTGATAAAGAAAACATTGTCCAGGGACAAGGCGCGTGAGATACTAGCCCAAACCACAAACAGCAATTCATATGCAAACATGCTCGCCTACCTCTCACGCATTGAAAACGCGGCTGGCGCCGAAAAATCGGCGGGCGCATTTGACGTGATTTCCAAAAACGCAAAAACCGACGGCGGCACGCTGCTGCTCGGGAAATTCCTTGCCGGCGAATCCATTCCGCTTGACGCAAAAATGGAATTCCTGGAATCCCGGGAATTCGCAGAAATAATGTACAAAGTGCCAAAAACAGGCGCGGGCGCATTTGCGCTTTCAGACCTGATTTCAATATATGAAAATAATTACTCCAAGGCGAAATACTATAATGTTGACCCAATGCTCCTTTCAAAGGACGCGCTTGTGAAAATTGCCGCGCATGCCGGGTTTGAACAAATATCGGATGAGGCCGCATACCAAAACATGCTGCTTTCGGACAGGCATAAAAACGCGCCCAAAAACATTGTGACGCAGGAAATGCGCACAGAGTATGTGCTTGGCAGGTATGGGCACTTCCTTGAGGCGATTGGCGCCCCTAAAGCTGAAATTGATGGCAAAATTTCCCAGCTGAAAGAGGATATCGGCAAACTGAATCCGCAAAACGCAGGGATTGAGGCGGAGCATTCCAAAGCCCTAGGCTTTTTCACAAAGGAATTCCTTGGGCCTTCGCTTTATGAACTGATGATGACAAATGAGCCTAAAAAAATAAATTTGCCGGATTATTTCTTTGACGCGTACACCAGATCATCAGGAGCAAGCATTGTTGACGGGGGTTCAGTCCAGGGATTTGCAAGTTCCAAATTCAACCTGTTTTCAGTCCAAGGCACGGAAAGAGCTACAGGCGACAAGGTGCTTGACAATGTGCATGAGCTCCTCCATGGGGCGACGCACCTGAGCAACGGGGGAAAATTCAAGATTAAGGAAACATCTGAAACTGAATATTACAGCAGTGTTTTAGCAAAGGCATATGATTGCAATTGGCTCAACGAAGGCATAACAGAGCTCAAGGCGCAGGAGCTTTGCAGGCTAAATGGCATTGTGCCTGAGAAAATGGCATATGAATACGAGCCGAACGTGGCAAACGTGATTCGCCAGGTTGTTGGAGACAAGGAGCTCAAGAATGCTTACCTTACATCGGATTTCAGCTCTGTGCAGAAGAAGATGGACTCGGCATATTGGAACGGGTTTTTTGAGGGGCTTTTGAAATGCAAGGATGGAAGGGAAGGGATGAGGTACATAGCGACCGAGTATTTGGTGAAACAAGGGAGGGGGGAATTGCCAGATACATGGAAGCCGCCTGAAAACATATCATTGAAGGACCTTCCGATACACCTGAAATCGCTTGAAATGAAAACTGAAACCCCGGGAGGCAATACAAAGTCCGGAGCGAATACAAACAAAGAACAGGAAAACAAACTGCCTGAGGAGACTTTGGAAAATGCCGACTTAAAGAGGCATTCCGAAGCAATTGAGGGCTTCGTATCCAGATACCAAAACTCAAAAACAATGCCCGAACTGCAAAATACCATTATAGGGTTTGCCGAATTCATGGCAGGCCAAAAGCACACAAAAGCGCTTGAACTTGCGGTTGAGAATCTCATTGGTGACGATTTCAAGCTTGAAAGCCCTGAACTGAAGCTGCAACTCAGCGGGCCAGTCCCAAGAGGGCTTGGGGACATGAACCTGTTGAAGGCCAACCTTAATGCGGATTGGATTAGGTCCCATGGGGATATTTATTCAGACCTCGCAGAGGTGGGGTACAAGGTTGCAAAAACATCGGAATTCCTCTCTTCATCGACCGGGAAGCCTGTGCAGATACTCAGTATACTGCGCGACGGGGCTTTCCTCGGCATAGGCACAATATCAGCATCACCCGAACTTGGCGAATTCAGCTCTATGCCGCATGTTTCAAGGAAATCCCTCGCTTCGATGTACGAAGAGGCCATTAAGGAAAACCAGGATGTCAGGGCGCCCGCCCATGGATATGATTTCTACAAAGACGCGATTGCAAGGCCGATGGACAGCATAATTGGCCCAAACAATGAAAGCGCAAAAGGCCTTTTTATCAAATACTCGATGCTTTTCAGGGGGCAGTACGGAAGAGACCCGCTTTTCAAGTCTGTGGCTGACAAGGTATATTCCCAACTCAAGGAAACAGGCGCTATAAAATGCGGCCAGGACGGATTGCCCGTGCCGCAGGAGATAATAGCGATGGATACGGGATTCGCGCATTTCCCCGTGTTTCTCAAGACAGTCATAGAGAACGGCGCCAAGGCGGACGGGCTGAATAAAGGCGACGTCAATGTCAGCGTACAGTACCATACCGTAAACGACGAGTACAGCAAGCTGCCGCATGAATACACAAGGAAAGAAAACAATATGGACATAGAGCATCTTGAATGGCTTGGGAAGACCTTAGGCACCTTCGGCACAAACAACATTGAAACAGGCCCCATTGAAAACACCAAGGCCCTGTTTTACGTGATTGGAAGGATTGGGCTTGAAAGCGCAAAAATCAAGGAAGCTGGAAACGGGCAATAGGCAAACCGATGTGATATGCAATGGCAAACTCGATAGTAACTGAAAAAGCAAGCATGGCAGGCGCCAATGTCCCCCAGGCAGGCGGCCAGATGGCAAAAGCTGGCAAAAAAATGCCTGAAAAACATGTCCAGAAATTCCAGCTTCCAGTCAGGCTATACAAGACTTACGAGCATGACAGCGCGCAGGGCGCGGAAATGAAGGAAAGCCTCAGGCAGGAAGTCAGGGGCATATTTGCCAGGAACAGCGGGGACGACGCATGGGAATGGCCTGTCATCAGCAGCGAAGTCGAAAGGTATTTCTTTTCTACAAAATCACTGGGGGGCCAAGTTGTCCTTGAATTCGAGTCCGGAAAAGTCCCGTCAGTGTCTTTCCAGGGCGTGCCAAAAAATATCGAGGATGAAGTGAAGGCCAAACTCCATATAGCATAAGTTTATACGCTTGTTTTTGCCTGTTGCCGATTTGATTGGAAATGCCCATTAGCTGAAATTTGGCCAGCCTTTGGGCTGAAGCTCCCTTGTTGCCTGTTGCCCGCCCGTTGCTGTCGCTGGCATAGGTTTAAATGCTTGTTTTACCATAAATTAACACATAAACAAGCCAAATAGCGACCAAAAGGCAGCGATTATGGCAATAGCGCAAAACAACTCGCAAAAAGCCTCCGGGGCCATGGTAGGCCTTGCAATAGGCGACGCAATGGGCAAGGCCACCGAAGGCGTGCCAAAAAAGATATTTGACAGGGCAGCCGCAGGCATAAGGGAATTCAGGAAAGCGCCTGAAAACCATCCATGCTTCCATCTTGGCGCAAACCAGTATACCGACGATACGCAACAGGCAGTTCTTCTTGCCGAATCCATAGTGGATAGGCAAAGGGTTGACATCAATGATTTTGGCTGGAAAATCGCGATATGGGGGGAAATGTGCAGGACAGTGCCCAATTTTGACAGATGGGCCGGGAATACAAGCCTTGAAGCCGCAAAAAGGATATTCGAAGGCCGGGAACCGAGGCATTCGGGCTCATTGAGCACTGAGTCAAACGGCTCTGCGATGAGGAGCGCCCCCGTGGGCATTGCATACCCGGACTCCGAAGTGGCGTTTTCCATGGGCAAGCAATCAAGCGTGCCGACCCATGCGTCGCAGATTTCGCAGGACGCGGCCGGGTTTGTCGCAGGGATGATATCTAGCCTGGTGCATTCGGGCGCGGAGCCGGCTGAAGCAGTCCAGTCCGCGCTTGCGGGCGTCAAATCCGAAAAATTCGCAGCCGCAATCAGGCTCGCGCTAATGATTTCAAGACTGGCATCCGAAACTGCAGAGGCCATACTTGGGACGGGCACTAACGCGAGCCAGAGCGTGGCGTTCGCGCTTTACTCTTTCCTACACACTCCAAAAGATTTCGAGGCTACGATGGTGACGGCCGTGAACATTGACAAGGGCGATTCCGACACGATTGCCGCAATTGCAGGCGCATTCTCGGGCGCATACAACGGCCTTTCTGAAATACCTGTAAAGTTCCTGTCTGTAGAGAATTTCGAATACATAAAGGGTCTCGGGGAAAAGCTTTACGAACTTTCCCAGGCGGCGATTGAATGGGTAATGTCAAAGCCGGCAACGGCAAAGCCGGGAAAACCACTTTTTTAGTCAGCTTTAAATCAAGCAATACAGCAAATTAGAACATCATGCTAAAGGAAAAACTCCATTCCCTCATAAGGGAGCGCTTTGCGGAATTCACGCCCGCGCAAAAACAGGCAATACCCCTAATTGAAAAAGGGGAGAACGCCCTGCTCATTGCCCCGACAGGGCTTGGGAAGACTGAAAGCGCGCTTCTGCCGCTATTTGAAAAGCTCATAGGATACGAGGACAAGACAGGAGTCCAGGTTTTATATGTCACGCCTTTGCGCGCGCTCAACCGCGACATGCTCTCAAGGATTGAATGGTGGTGCACCCGCCTTGGCATAACCTATGCTGTGAGGCACGGGGACACGCCGCAATACCAGCGCGCCAAGATTTCAAAAAAGCCGCCACAAATTCTCATCACCACTCCAGAGAGCCTGCAGGCAATGCTCCCGGCAGGCAGAATGGCCGACGCGCTTTGCAACACGCGGCACGTAGTGGTTGACGAGGTCCACGCGCTTTTCTCAAACAAGCGCGGCTGCCAGCTTGCGCTTGCAATGGAAAGGCTCAAGGAAAAAATCCGCACTGTCCAAATGTCCCCAGATGCAGCCCG
Source organism: Microcaldota archaeon (assembly GCA_021823945.1). Taxonomy (GTDB): domain Archaea; phylum Micrarchaeota; class Micrarchaeia; order Anstonellales; family VGKX01; genus JAKALW01. The sequence continues at coordinate 116 of JAKALW010000029.1, read as the reverse complement.
GCTGCAGGAGTCAGGCGCTGGTGCTATAAACCTCCAAACCATCGGGCTGTCAGCCACAGTCGGCGACCCGCAGGAAGCGGCAAACTGGCTTTTCGGCTCTGATAACGGCAATGTAG
>JAKALW010000028.1 GCA_021823945.1 Microcaldota archaeon | reverse complement strand
CGACACACAAAATAACCACAACACTCATCATAAGGAGGGTTGGGGTGGGGGGGGGGGGGGGGGGGGGGGGAATACTGAACAAGAATTACCCCTGGTGTTTTCTGATGGGAGGTAAAAGCAAAAGGGGCCGCCTTTATCCTGTGGATAAAGTGCGTATGCATTTTGCTGCTACAAAGTGCAAAAAACCGCTAGGGGGGCAGAGCCCCCCTAAGAGGTTTGTCTCATGGGATCGGAGGGATTTGGACCCTCACATGCAGGTTTATTCTAAATGCCGAGTAAACGCACTTAGGCGTTTCCACGTGCAAATCTGGAGCCTGCCGCGCTGCCAGGTTACGCCACGACCCCGTTATGCGCATTCTTACAGCTATCCCTGTCAAGTGGCACTTAGTTTGTCCGTATGAAAATTAAAGAAGCTTTGTAGGGCAACGCATTGGTTTTTTTATATTGCCGCAACTAGCAATCCCTGTTTTGTAATGGACGAACCCGAAGCGACCCTTGAAAAGGCATGGGCAAGCACGTGCAAGGTGCTTTTTGGCGAGGAAGCCGGAAGCATGAGCCAGTACGAGAAATGGCTTGCGGAACTCGTGGACCCTACCGTAGTGAGGAAATCGTGCATTTCAGGAAAGGAAGTCATCTATTCAAATGCGTACTACCCAAAGAGCGCGAAATCGATAAATCTTGACGAGGTCGATTTCGGAAGGATTTACCCACCGCTTTCCATCAACCAGATAAAAGACATCGATAGCATCATGTCAGCCATAAAGGACAGGGCATATTATTCGGGCAACGTGGTGCTCGGCAATTCCAAATATGTGGAAAAAAGCGCGAACATAAGCGACAGCTTCTACATCTACAACACCACGCTTTCGAGCAACGACAAGTACATGGCGTACTGCACGCAGTGCAGGCTGGACAGCTACGGGTTCGGGGGGAACGCGTTTTCCGAAAGCGAGTTCTGCCTCAAGTGCCACGAACTGACCCGCGTGAAGAGGTGTTTTGAGACCTGGATGACGCAGGACAGCGCCAACTGCTACTATTCGCACGGCCTGAAGAACTGCACTGACTGCATGTTCTCCTTCAACCTTCACAGCAAAAAATTCGCAATCGGCAATCTCGAGCTTCCCCCTGACAAATACAGGGCGATAAGGGCGAAGCTCCTATCAGAGATGCTAACCGGGCTGAAGCGCGACAAGCGGCTCCCCTCGCTCATCGAAATCACGGCGCGCTGCGGCAAGCCTCTTGCGCCGAAAATCCCTCCTGCCGCTGTGCATGCAATGCCACTGGACAAAAGCAGGATGGAGGAAGCATTTTCCAAGACAATGGCGCTGCTGTTCGGAAAAAAGCCCGCCAATGGAATCGACTTTTACGCGAAGTGGCTTGTCAGAAACACGCGCACCATAGACGCAGGCAAGTCAGCCGCATCCGGAAGGGCGCTTTACATAGCGCAGTATGGCAACTATTCTGACCTGCCCCGGGACCGCCTGCTCTCCCTTGAGGAGGCGAAGGCGCTTGGGGCAAGCGCGCGGCTGGAGCAGCCGGATGCCGAAGGCATGACTCTTGCATCCGCGCATGCCAAGATAGGGAAAATGGCCTTTTTCAACACCGAAATAAACGACGGGCAGAACCAAAACGACATCGAATGCGCAGTTCTCATAGACGCGGTGAACTGCTACCGCACGGTCTGCAGCGCATATTCCAAGAACTGCGCCTACAGCTTCTGGCCGCAGAAATCCGAGAGCATTTTCGGCTGCGACATCATGTTCTGGTGCTCGTTTTGCGTGAAGTGCTACAACTCGGTGAACCTGAAGCGCTGCCTTGAGATGGACTCGTGCAGCACCTGCTCTGACTGCCTCTTCTGCCACAATTGCGAGAACCTCCAGAACTGCATGTTCTGCTTCAACACGAAAAACAAGAGCTATGCAATAGGGAACGTGGAAATGGGCCGCGAGGCGTACATGCAGGCGAAAAAGGCAATCACGCTACAGCTTGCAGGCCAGCTCGACAAAACCGGCCAGCTCAACTTTGACATTTTCTCGCTTTGAGCACTCCCTCCTTCAAAAAAGCCAGCCTTGCAGTTCAAAAATCATCTGTGGTATTGCCTGTTGGCGTTTATCATATGCGCCCTGTAAATCTGCTCAATCAGAAAAAGCCTGCACATGTCGTGCGTGAATGTCATCTTGGAAAACGAGATTGCGCTCGCCCTCTTCTTTATTGATTCGTCTATCCCTTCCGCGCTGCCGATTATGAATGTCAGCTCCCTGTCATGTTTTTTGATGAATTTGGCGAATTCCTCGGAGCTGAATTCGCGCCCGCCAACGTCGAGCATGTACGTGCCCGCGCCCAGGTAGCGCTCAAAAGCCTTTGCCTCCTTCTCAAGCCCCATGTCCTTTATCTCGATGAGTTCCAGCTTGCAAAAAGGCCCTAAGCGCTTTGCGTATTCCCCGACGCCTTCAAGAAGGTAGCTTTCCTTGACCTTGCCAACCGCCACAATGCGTATCCTTGCGACCATGGTTTAGACTTGTTGCCCCAAGCACTTAAATTCATTGCTTCTGCCATTGGGAAAAGAGAATGGCCGCCTGGCGCAAAAGCCCGCTCCGCCCTATTCCTTGAACAGGCCGCTGCCTTCGCCAGCCATGTATTTCGCCATGTTGAAATTCCTGATGTCTGGGAAATCTGTGAACGCCTGTGCCTCGACAACTTTCGGGTTTTCTAGGCTCCCGTCGAACATGATGTCAATGCCAACGAATTCAAGCCCCATTGCCTTGGCTGCATTTTTTGCAATTTCCCTGGCCGCGCGCAAGCAGTCTTCCTTTATCCCTGTTTCAGGGTGGTGCTTTATCGTGGCGCCTTGGGAATAATTGGTAACTTCCTTTTGCACGTTATTCAGCCTGATAAACAGGTGCGGCACAACATTCCCTACAACGTATGCCCTCAGGTCGAATTTCATGCCGCCAAAATTATCAGGGGTCAGTATTTCGCGCTCAACAATCACGGCGTTTTGAAGCAGCTGGCCAAGCAGGTCCATCCTTCCTGTGATTTCTGTGAATTCCCACTTGTCATAAACCCCGTAATTTGCCAGTTGGTTGCCCTCGACTTTGTAATTCGTGACCCACTTGTCATGGCGCAATACAGTTATCCCCTTGCCTTCAGAGCCATATCTGCACTTGATGAATACCCCGCGCTTGGGCGTTGCCTTGCCGGCTATCTCATCCACTGAACCGTAATCCACTGGTTCTGAAGTGGGCACGCCGTTGGCCCTAAGCCTTGAAATAGTTTCAACCTTGTCCCTGTCTATGGGCGCGTTTTGCGGAGGTATAACGTAATGTATGTCATGCCCCCTGAACTTCTGCTCCAACTCTCCCTGGACTTCAAGGAAATATTTGCTGAATTTCTCATAAGCAGCCCTTGATGTCCCATATAGCTTTGTGTCTTCGGGCACTTCGCAGTTTGCGTTCCAAAATGTGTATGGGAAGAAGAACAGGGCATTTATTTTTTCATTCTTGAAACTGCCAAGCTTCCCCAACTCATGGTAATCAGATGCCAGGACTTCAAATCCCGCCTTTTTGGCATAATCGACAAACCTGGCCCTGTTCCTGTCCGAATATTGCGTATCGCCCTTCCCAAGAACCAGGATGCTTTTCATGCCAATTCCCACACGCAAAACCCTGCATGCCCATTTGCCATTTATTCTATGTTCGAGCCCGGCGAAACATGCGGCTTGAACTGTTCCCAGCCGCCGAATTTTGCCGGGTTGACAATAGCGCGCTTTATGTACGGGCCTATCCTTTCCACCTTGTCAATGCCGCGAAGCCCGCCATTGTCCGCAATAGCCATTGCGTATGGAAGCACCTGCTCGCTGTATATGTTGCTTGATGTCACAGGCACAAGCCCCGGGTACCCGTAAATGCTAATGTGCACCCTGTCCTCGTCAAGGTATGACGGGTTCAGGTAATCTGTCGGGTGTATGGTCTCAATCGGGTTTGGGAAATCCACTGCCAGGTCCAAAACAATCATGCCGGGCTTGGAATTCTTTATGTCTTCCCTTGTTACAAGGTATTCCTTCTTTTCCATCTGTTTTGCCGGCCATGAGATGGCATTTATCAGAATGTCAGCGTCTTTCAGCCACAATAGAAGTTTTTGAAGCTCGCTTCTCCTCATTATCTTGAATTTCATGCCCAGCTTCGAGCACGCGCTGATGGCCCCATGCGCCACATTCCCGTAGCCGAGTATGACAGCCTTCATGTCGCACGGCATTTTTGTGAAATGCCTGATAGCGTAATATACTCCCATCTGGCCTGTTATGTCTGTCTGGTCAACCTGCCTTTTCGACTTCTCGTCGCGTATGTTTTCCATGGCTACGCCGCTCAGCCCCTGCGAGCCCATGTAGTAAATCCTTTCCTTGTTCTGCCCTATGTGGAGCATGCAGAATATGATTGAATTTTTCATGAATGAAAATTCTTCGGAAGTGGGCGCTTTCATCTTCATTACCATGCCGCCACTGGCCTTTTCATAAAGCTCCCTTGGCTCGGCAATTATGGTCGCCCCCGCATCTTTATAATTGCTGTCGAGAATCTGTATCCCGCTCCCGGCGCCAGCCTGGACAAAGACATTGTGCCCAGCCTTGACAAGCGCATTTGCCGCTTTGGGCATCACAACAAGCCTTTTTTCAAGCGGAAACGTCTCTTTAGGTACTACTATGTTCATAGGTTTGACTGCCATGCCAATAATTCCCCCGAATATATAACTAAACCGTAAGATTTCCAATACCAAGATTTATATTGGGACTGTGGGAGCCAATAGCCAAAACATGGTGGAAAATTTTCATCCTGTGGAACATTTATTGGAAAATGCCCGTTGCACAATTTGTCCTGCTTGATTGGGCCGGCAATCCGCATGAATGGCACAGTCGCCCCATAGCCCCAACTTTTATATTCCCCAAAATCCCTAAATCCTTCGGGTCTTATGGCATCAACTTTTCGCGGTTCTTCCAAAACCAAACCTGGCTCTCCCGCATCCTCAAAACCAGCCGCATTCCCACCTCCCAAATCAGAGGATAGAATGCCAGTGCTTTTCATAGGCCACGGCTCGCCAATGAACGCGATTGAGGGCAACGAGTTTGTCAGCGGCTGGAAAAAAATCGCAGCCAAATTCCCAAAACCAGCCTCAGTGCTTTGCATATCCGCCCACTGGCAGTCCAGGGGCACGCAAGTCACTGCAATGGAAAACCCTAAGACAATCCACGACTTTTACGGTTTCCCGCCAGAACTTTACGAGGCAAAATACCCGGCGCCTGGCAATCCGAGTCTTGCAAAGCGCATTTTGGGCATTGTGAAATCAACAAAGGTCGGGCAGGACATGTCATGGGGTCTTGACCATGGCGCGTGGTCTGTCCTCTCCCGCATGTATCCCAAGGCGGACGTACCAGTAATCCAGCTAAGCCTGGACGCCACATTGGAGCCTGCAGGCCACCTAAGAATCGGCACTGAACTCAAGGGGCTTCGGGACGAGGGCGTGCTAATCCTTGGAAGCGGCAACATTGTCCATAACCTGATGCAGATGCGGCTTGACTCCCCGCCATACCCGTGGACTGTAGATTTTGACAGCAAGGTCAAGACGACTCTTGACAAGGGCGATTTCCCCAGGCTTGCCAATTACCAGTCATTCCAGTCCGCCAGATTTGCAGTCCCTACGAACGAGCATTACCTGCCCCTCCTGTACGCCGCCGGCGCGTCCGATGGCGAAAAGCCAGTGTATTTCAACGAGGCATACTCCTATTCCTCCCTGTCTATGCGCTGCGTGGCATTTGGAATCTGATTTTCATTTTGTGGGTTTTAGGCAAGCAAGTGTTTGCAAAATCTTCTTAAATTGCGCCAATCCCATAACTCTTTGTGGGAAAGGCGAACATATCAAAGCAGAAAACCTCTTTGCGTGCCGGTTTCAAGTCAGTTCCTGGCAGGCGCAAGCCAAGTTCTAAGGGAAAGGCCCTTCAATCTATGCCCCAGCCAGCCCAAGAAATCCCTATTTTTGTATATTCTGACGAGCATCCAATGCCTGAAAAATTGCAAAAGCTTGCCAAATCCCTTCCAAGGCCAGCAGCGCCTTTTCAGGAAGCAGGAACAGTTCTTGGAAAATCAGATGCCCCAGCTATACGCGAGCATGTCCGGAAAAATGCATTTTTCCTCCCGTTCCGGAGAATCATGCCAGACGAGTCCTCAACCACGTACTGTGAAATAAGCAGGGCGCTCCAGGCATACCAGGCGGTGTTTTTTGCCATAGTGCTTGCCATATTCCTCGCATTGGCGGGCTTTCTGGCTTCAATGGCGCCAAGCGTCCGCATTTCTTCCGCGCTGGCATTTTTGCTCCTGGCATTCCTTGCCCTGCCGTTTTTCGCGGCATGGGCAGTTGAAATATTTTTCATCCGAAAGACATTCAGGTTCAGCCTCCAAAAGGGGTTCCTCTTTGTCAGGTCTGGCTCGATAAACCCCAATTACGAGATTGTGCCATACGAGAATGTCCAGGACGCCCAGGTGTCGCAGGGCATTTTCGAGCGCATGTTCGGAATTGCCAATGTCTATGTATCTACGCCTGCGGGCACTGCGCCAGTCTTTGGCATAAAGCTTGCCTCAGCCCAGGAATTCCGGAAAGACCTCCTTGCCCTTGCTAAAATGCACAGGGGCATGGCAGAGTGAGATGGTTACATGTTGCACTCCCATTCTTGTGCATATGCACAGAACCAATTGGCATATTGCCCGGATTGATTGCATGACACTGCGCGAAACATTCCCGCTTGACCCTAGGAAGGTCATGAAGAAGACCATTTCCGAGAGCATTGGCTATATCTGGATAATCGGGTTTTTGGCAGTGATGGCTTCGGCAATGGCAGGCTCCTACCTGCTGCTCCTTGTGATTCCTCTTGTCCCAATCGCGGTTTACCTCTGGCAGCGCGAGTATTACAAAGTTTATTTCTATGACATGACTGAGCACGGGCTTGAAATCAAGAAGGGCGTGTTTTTCCCCAACTCGATCACAATCCCCGCTGAAAAGGTGTCCGACGTCTATGTGGACCAGGACCTGCTTGACCAGTTTTTCGGGCTGTATGACCTGCATTTTTCCTCGGCTTCACAATCTTCAGGCAACCTGTCCCACATTGACGGGCTTGGCAAGGGGGCTTTGGATTCCCTCAAGTCCTATCTTCTCTCGTCTTTGAAATCCGAAAACGCGGGCCCTGTTGGCCCCAAGCCTTCCAACCTGGCGCAGCCTGGGATGGGAGGGCAGCAGGGCATGGAAGGCTCTGCGGCTGTCCAGCCTGGAATAATCGCCACATTCAAGCCAGCGCCTGTGGGGCTATGGCTCGATTATGCCGGGCTTTTGATAGGCTTTACACTCATGAGCGTCTTCATATTCTGGCCTCTCCTCATTGGCTTTCCGCTCGTGGCAATCGTGCTTTGGGTATACAACAAAAAAGACTTCGCGTCGCGCACTTATTCCTTGAGGCCCGACGGGCTGTGGCTCAAGGAAGGCTGGATTAACCCGAAAGAAACCATGATTTTCTACAAGAATGTCCAGGACATTGACATTGTCCAGGGGCCTTTTGAAAGGCTTGCCGGGCTTTACACCCTTCGCGTCAAGTCCATGTCATATTTGTCAGCAGTTGCATCGCACCTGAGGCTCCTATCTGCTGATGACTCGAAAAAGGTGCAGGAGCTTTTGCGCCAGCAGCTGGAAAGCGCCAGGCTGGGAAACATGCCCGGGCAGTCTGGAATGCAATTTTCTGGTACAATAGACCAAGAAAAAGGCGCGGGAAGCACGGGCGGGCAGGCGCAGGGCGCTGGGCAAAGCCAGGGCATTCCACTCATGAAAAGCATGGCTTCAGGAAGCCACCCGCTCATTCCGGGCTATGATGGCGGCCTCCTGGCAAAGCCTTTCAAAAACCGTTTCCTTGCGGGAAACCTCGCAAGCTCCGCAATCCTGATAGGCATGGTGTTTTTTGCCACCTTGTGCCTGGTCGCGGCTTCATTCATATTCTCCAAAGCGCTCTTGATTTTCGCGGGCATTGGCTCTGCCATATGCCTGCTTTTGGCGATATTCGCGCTCATTACAGGCTATGTCGACCTGGCGACATATTCGTATTCAATTGGCAGGGAAGGGCTTGCGATAGAGCTTGGCCTGATAGCCAGGATGAAAAAAGTCATCAGGTACGAGAAAATCCAGGACATCCAAATCTCAACAGGCTTTGTCGAGAGTTTCCTGGGTCTTTCGACTTTGTATGTCGAGACGGGCTCGAAAGACATGATTGGCTCTGACAGCTCGAAACAGCAGTTTGCCACGTCAGCCACTCTCACTGAAAGGATACCTTACCTCTCCTATGCCGATTCCAAGGCAATGCGCTCAAAACTCCTTGGGATCATAGGGTTGGAATACCCCAAGAACCAAACCAGCCTGAGGCAGGAAATCCCCCTTTCCCCGTCCAAGCCGCTCAAAAAAACAGTAGCATACGCGGGCATGTTCGCGCTCCAGCTTTTCATATCTCTTCTCATAATAGGCGCATTCACCAAGGGCATTGCAGCAACAGTCGCATTTGCGGGCTGTGCACTCCTGTTCTTGTATTTCCTCTCCGCAATAATTGTCTACCTCTACGAGAGGGTTTACATGCAAAAGTATTTCTATGACATGAACGAGGACTCGCTTGTAATACGCAAGGGCGTGTTTGGCTGGAGCGAAATCATAGTCCCGTTCAAGAACATCCAGTCAATCTACGTAGACCAGGACTGGTATGACGTTGGCTTTGACCTGTGGGACGTCTGGATTACCACAGTGACGCAGGAATCGGGGCCAATGGCGCACATTGACGGCGTATCGCGCGAGGACGCTGAAAGGCTTGTCAAAGCCCTGGCTGCAAGTGTTGAAAAATCCAGGAAGAACTAGCGGCTTGAAATATTATGCATGGAATCACTTTTCATGCGAACCATGAATCAAAACTGCATCATGGCATGAATTGATACCAGGATTGAATGAGGTGGTGTTCCCTATGGCAAAACTGCTTGTGAAAGGCGTGTTCAACATAACAGGGCATGGGATTATCATGGTCGGGCAGGTCACGGAAGGCACACTGCAGGCGGGCATGAAATCCAAAATCAATGAGTATGAAATCCAGGCAAAGAGCATGGAA
>JAKALW010000027.1 GCA_021823945.1 Microcaldota archaeon | reverse complement strand
CCTGATTCCAGTGATATACGTTTTCGCGTATTTCGCGTATGGAAGGGAAAAGCCCCTCGCAGAGCTTGGATATTCCCCAGACGCGATATACGAGCGCGAGCCGCCTGACGACCTGTCGCCAGCAGAGGCCGCCTGCCTGCTCTCGCCCTCAGCAAAATATGACCCGAATTCCATAGCCGCGGAAATACTCATGCTCGTGCAGATGAAATACCTTGACATGAGGACTGTCGAAGCAAAGGGACTGATAGGCTCAAGCAAGGAAATAGAGCTAATGGTCCTTGGCCAGGCGGGGAAAAAACCATTGCCCGGACTGGCATATGATATAATGCCGGGAAGGGACGACTCCGGCAGGACCAGGGGAGGCAAAATCCTGAAGCCGCACCAGAGGGTGCTCTACGAACTCATAAGAACCCACGCAGTGGACGGAGTGTTCAATCTTAAGTACCTGGGGGCGCCAGGCCTCGCCGCAAGCTTCGGGGCGGACATGAACAGATACATTGGGAGCGGCATGCTCGCCTTTTCCAAGGACTTTTTCCTTGAAGCCGGCAAAGTCTCCAATTCATGGCTTGACAGCAAGGGAAACAAGATTGCCATCATGGCTTCGTACTTGACAATGTTTGCGGGCATGGCATTGACTTTCATAGGGCTCATGACGGGCGCATTTGCCACGGTATTGTTTTTGGAAGTAATGGCAGTCACAAGCATAGTAGCGGCCAAGCCCGAAGTGCTTGGCAGATGGACAGACGAGGGCAGGGTCAAGGAGGCGAAGTGGCGCAATTTCAAGAGATTCCTCAATGAAATGACGCTCATGAAGGACAAGCTTCCGCAGGACATAACCCTTTGGGAAAAATACCTGATTTACGCCACTGCCTTCGGGATTTCGTCAAAGGTGGTTGCAGCGTTCAAGATTGTTTTCCCCGAAGGTTCCGCCATGCCGCGGACGTCTGCCATTTGCATGAACAGCATCGCGATAGGCATGATTGCAAGCTCTGTGTCGGCGTCCTACAGTTCCAGCGCGGGCCATTCCGGCGGCGGGTTTGGCGGAGGGGGCGGCGGTGGAGGCGGGGGCGGCGGGGCGAGATAAAGCCTTTTTTCCCCAAGTTGCAAGGGCTATCCTATCATAGGATAGCACTATACTGCCTGCCAGATTAGAATATGTGGAGTTTGTGCCAAAATAAAGTTGGCTGCAAATCCGAATATGGGCCCGCGGAGAATCGGACTCCGAATCTTTACCGTGTCAGGGTAACGTCTTACCATTCGACTACAGGCCCAGAAATAGAGCTTAATTATCGTTATTTAGTCAAATGAATATTTATATTGCTATCCAGTGCTGGCGGGCAGCGAGCCCCATCTTTTATATTTGTATTAGTCGAAAGATAGCTACTTCAAGGCTTATTTTGCCGCGTTAGCTCAGCCTGGGAGAGCATTCGGCTGAAGACCGAAGTGTCGCTGGTTCAAATCCGGCACGCGGCAATTCTTCCTTTTTCCCGCTTCAACATGGGCATTTTGGCATCAGTGCAACCCATATTAAGCATCAATGATTAGAAACTTGCATAGTGGAGTTGCAAACGCATGCCGCCTGCAATGAAAACAAACCAAGCAAACGACTTTTTCGGGCAGATGCAAGACGGCGGCAGGAATCTCAAAAGCGCCCAGCTTAGGGAAGCTTTGCTTGCGGAGATAAACAAGCTGGCGCCAACAGCTGGCGGGAAAGTCAAAGGGGCGATATTGATAGCCCCCTCGACTGCCAAGCTTGATGAGAGGGGCCTGGCGGCATACTATGGCGCGGCTGCGGCATTCGTGAAAAGCCTGGAAAGCATACAGGATGCCAAAATGCAGGAGGGCTTCGCGTCCGTTTTCTCAATCATGGCGCTCACCACCAATTCGGAGAATTTCTACGACAATGCGAGCTGCTGCACAGGCATGGTGGACGGCGCCGCAAGGTTCGGCGCGGGCATCCAGGAATCAATACTGAAGGCCGCGAACGCGCTTGTAAGCAAGAGCACTGGCGACAGCAGGGCGAGCTACCTTAACTGGCTCGGGCTTTTCATTTCAGGGAGTGAAAACGACGCTTACATGCAAACTAACATGGGAAAAATATGCTCGCAGGCGGCAGAGTTGAAAACCCTGCCGGAAATGACAGCCGAATTCACGGATAAGTTCAAGGCCACGCTCAAATATACCGCGATTGAGGATTACATCAGCAGGATAAGCGACAATGACATGAGGGAAATTGCAGGCGCCGCATTTGGAAACTTGAAATCCGACAAGTCAGCGACAAAAGACAATGTCAGGCAGATAGGCATGGTGCTTGAGGGCATAATGAAGCTCGACAGGGCCTCGGCAATGAACTGCCTGTACGGGCTTGCAAACCTGTGCGCCATCAGCAACAATCCAAAACTGGCATACGACCTTGGCAAGTTCCTGGATGAAGTCAACAAGGCGGGCGGGATTGCGCTAACAAAGGACAGGGTGGCCTATGCCGAGGGCCTGTATAATGACGTATCCGCATATGCCGAGAGCATGAAAAAAAGTCTCGGGCAAAAATAGGCGAGCCAGGTATTTTTGCCGGGCAGGATAGATATATAACCAATTTGGCGGATATAGATACATGCGACAATCAATCTGGTTTGCCGTCCTGCTGGTTTCAACTCTGGCTTTTGCCCAAGTCGTTGACGTCAAGAAAATCGGGTACGCCAGGATTGAGATAAACCAGACAGTTGGCGTCAATTTCGCAAACGCCACTGACGGCGTGGAGTATGTCAATGTCACGCTATTGTACCCGTCCGACTCCCAGTCGCAGCACACCGTGTTTTTCGAATCGTCCCTCCCGTACACTTTTATTGACACCCCCACGGGCAAGGAAATCGTCTTCAGCATAAAGAATCCGGCCCGGAACAACACAATCCAGACCCGGACAATAGTAGAGGTGGATTATCGGGGCCTGAAAGTCGGCGGGACAAACGCGAGCATAAGCCAGGACGACATTGACACTTATACCTCGCAGGGCAACCTGGTCATAATAGACGACAAGATACGCTCAGTTGCCCAGGAAATCAGAAAAGACACTGCTATTGACACTGTCACAAGCATTGTTTCCTGGACCAACCAGCACATGACATATGACAAGAATTACTCCAACAAGAACATCACCACTCCCGAGATAATACGCGTGCTTAGGGGCACATGCGACGAGTTCGCGCACCTGTCGCTTGCCTTTTCAAGGGCGCTTGGGATACCCGCAAGGTTCCCCATAGGTTACGTATATTCAGGCGATGAATGGGGCATGCATGCCTGGGTGGAGTTCTTTGTGCCTGGCTATGGCTGGATAGAGGCAGACCCGACATACAATGAGATAGGGAAGATAGACGCGACGCATGTCAGGCTCGCCTATGGCCCTGACCAGTCCGCAATAAACGAGAAGCTGGTGGTATATGGATACAGGCAACCAAAAGCCACCCTTGACCAGAACTACAGCATAGGCTTCCTTGGCACGGCTGATTTTGAAAAGGAAATTGAATTTACTGCAATGGCGCAGGAAATCAACAGCACCGCCGAAAACATAACCATAATGGCCACGTCGCACTCGCCATCAGAGATATTCCTGCCAGTGGAGATTTACCCGGCGCAGGAACTGGCACGTGTAGGCGAAACCCCGAGCATTGTAAGGATACAGCCGTACGGGCAAAGCAACATGACTTTCTCCTTTGCCGTGCCAGCGGGTGAAAAAGACATAATATACACGTACCCTGTGAAAATCACAACACCATATGGCGACCAGACAGTGAGCTTTTCAAGGCTTGACAGGTCTGTCCAGCCGGATTACAACAACACTCCGGGGGCATCTGGGAGTCCAACCCAGGCAACAGCATGCCTGCCAGCCGCTTTCGTGCTATTATTTCCCTTAGCCCTCGTTGCCGGCGGTTTCCAAGGGAAAAACCAAAACAGATAGGATTAAAACACTTTTTTGGAAATACTAACTACCTACATTTGGTTTCACCCCTATTTGGGAGTTTGCCAAAAATCAATGCGGCGGTAGTCTAGCCTGGTAGGATTCGAGGTTGCCAATCTCGCGACCCGGGTTCAAATCCCGGCCGCCGCATATACTTTTTTAGTTTGTTATATGGGCGTCGGCCTTCTTGCCCTTCGGGGCAAGGTCCCCCAAACTTCTGCGGAAGTTTGCGGTCCCGGCCGCCGCATTTTTCACTTTTTCTGGCATGAAAATACAGGCAAATAGATAAAAATCAAATTAGTGATAGAAATACTTGCGAATTCTGCGCCCGTCGTCCAACCTGGTTAGGACGCTAGCCTTCCAAGCTAACGATCCGGGTTCAAATCCCGGCCGGCGCAATTAAGTATAAGAAAAAAATAGGCGACGGCCTTCTTGCCTTGTGGGGCAAGGTCCCCCAAACTTCTGCGGAAGTTTGCGGTCCCGGCAGGCGCAATAAGTAATAAAAAATACAAATATTGGGCGACTGCCTTATTGCCCTTTCAGACACTTTTTCAAGGAAAACTAGAACTCTTCCTCATCCGAATCGTTTTTCGGCGGGTAAACTGTCTTGAGGGTCTTGCCATCCGGCCCGACAAATTCCACCATACCGCCGCGAAGCTCGGGCTGGATTATGTTCACGTAGAAATCATTGATTGCTTCCATTGACTGCACGTGTATCTTCAGCTTGCCAGCAGTCGAGTACATGCCGGCATAATCGCATGGGGAAAGGCCGAATATTTCAACGCGCTTCTTGTTTTGCATGCCAAGATAAGTCAGGTTTGCCAACCCTGTCAAGTCCAGCTTGAAATCAGAATCAGGGCTCGAGTTTATCAGTGCCGAGAGAAACAGCCCAAGCCCCTGGTTTTCCTTGTACTGGTCCTTTGCCTTGGAAACTGCAGCATGGGATTTCAGATATTCTGCAAAACCCGCGATTTGCTTGGCTGTGCACGGGTGCTGTTTTACTTCGGCCAGTATGAACCTGTAGGAATGCTCGCCTTTGTCGCTGATGCCCTTCAGCGAGCTGGAAAATAACTTCACCATTTCCTCGGCTTTTGACATGTCTATTTCAGATGGCTCCAGGGCGGGGGTTTTTTTTTCAACTGGCTTGACTTCATTTGCCTGGAATTTCCCATTGAAAAGAGGGTTCACGCCCTTTTTCTTCGCGCCAGCTGGCTTTTTGCCAGCGTCAGCCTTGGATATGCCATTGAAGTTCTTGGAAGTGCCAATTATTTTTTTCATGGATAACACCGTTATTTTTGCTAGTAGTAATGTATGGTTAGATATGGGTTTGAGATTTTTAAATATAGGCTATCCATATAAATTGCTAACATGGCATTTGCCCTTCTTTATAAACATTATATTGCATAATTCATGAGTTCTTTTGCGCCTGTAGTCCAGCCTGGTAGGATACGAGCTTCCCAAGGCCTTTTGGCGGCGGAGCGCCAAAACCCTGGGGAAACAATTCCCCGGAGGCAATGCCCGCCGACCGAAAAACTGGCAATAGCTTGAGACCCGGGTCCAAATCCCGGCCGGCGCAATTAAGTATAAGAAAAAAATGGGCGCCTGCCTTCTTGCCTTGTGGGGCAAGGTCCCCCAAACTTCTGATGAAGTTTGCGGTCCCGGCCGGCGCAATTTTATAGATTAGCAGGGGCTTCTTAGAAACACAGAAAAAACCAATGCAAGAAGGTCTTTGAAAATGGAAAACGTAAACCTGGGAGTATTCGACACAGCAAAGACATACGCAGGGCACCTTGGCAAAAAGGGCAGCGTGACGGATTATGCCATATACAATTACAAGGCGCCCGAGAGCTATCTTTGCGCATACGAGCCGACTTCGTTCCCTGAAAAGATATCGCCTCTCCTCTACTGCGCGGCAATGACCGATTACCAGGTGCTTGTCCCACGGGCCCCGTCAAAGGAGCTTGGCGAGATGATAGTGGCGCTCGACCTTCTTGGAAAAAAGGCATATGTTGACAATTCCACAATAAGCGCCGAGGAGTTCAGGCCCTTTGTCAAGGGCACCAAAATCGAGGCATATGAAACTGCGCCATCAGAGGGGCCGGATGCCAAGAACTTCTTTGCGGGCCTAAGGCCGGCAAGGGAGAACAGGGGCCTGTTCATACCCGTTGACAGCTCGTTTGTCGTGAAAAGCGTCGGTACTGTGGCGCTGGGCA
Organism: Microcaldota archaeon; assembly: GCA_021823945.1. Taxonomy (GTDB): domain Archaea; phylum Micrarchaeota; class Micrarchaeia; order Anstonellales; family VGKX01; genus JAKALW01. The sequence continues at coordinate 3,217 of JAKALW010000027.1, read as the reverse complement.
CTGTCATGGGCGGGACAATAGCCATTCATGAAGAACTTGAGATATTCCCATCGGGAAAGAAGTTCAGCGCGCGGTCATTCCAGGTGCACGACCAGGACGTCAAGGAGGCAGGCCCTGGCGCGAGGATAGGCATAGCGCTGAAAGGCATCGAGGTCAAGGACGTTGGGCGCGGCAGCATAATAGCCCCCGCGGGCACCGTGAAGTGCGCAAGCTCGTTCGAGGTAGAATTCGAGAAAAGCAGGTTCTACCAGCAGGAGATAAAGGAAGGCGAGACATTGTCCGCCTGCATAGGCATGCATTATTTCTCTGTGAAAATCAAGTACATTGACGGCAAGAAGATAGGCTTTGTCACCGTCACTGGCGAGAAAGTAGCGCTGCCCGACATGCCCGTTTTCATAGCAAAGGCGGAAGCGAAAATGAGGATTGTCGGCATTGGGCGCAAAGCAGTGCTGTTGATTTGAAAAAAGCATTTTCCCAAAGCCAAGTTTGCCAGCCAGTTCCATCAAGCAGGCAACCTGCGCCCAACCAAGTTTCCCAAGCGAAAAAAAGAGGCATATGCGTGGAAATCAAAAACCATATTCTTGTGGCATTCGTTCTGGTGCTAGTGGCCGGAAGCATGGCTGCGGAATGCGTGCAGGACCAGAAATCAATATACGTGCCGGCAGTGGTGGGCGAAAGCGGCGGCAGGCTCCTCCAGATAACGGCAAGGGCCGTCCCGGGTAACGGGAGCGTCTATTTCTCCACAAATCCCACAGTGGGCGTCTCGACCCAGGAATCCCAGCAGTCTGCACTTGCCAATGCCCTCGTCTATGAGGACCTGAACTCCACTGAATGCGATTACCTGTTCACTATAGGCGACATGGGCGACAGCAACTATGTGGAAGGCCCTTCCGCCGGCTCCGGCATGACCTTGGCGCTCCTGGCTGCGATGGAAAACAGGACAATCAGGCAGGACGTGGCATTCACAGGCGCGATTGACGGCAACGGCGACGTGACCGCGGTCGGCGGGCTTGTTGAAAAGGCGCAGGCCGCGGCGGCAAGCGGCATGTACGCGATTGTGACGCCAAGACAGGAAATATTCGAGAAACTCATGCTTTCTGACATAGCTGAAAAGAAGGGCATAAGGATAATTGAGGTGGACAACATCAGGGATGCGGCAAAAATCGCTTTCAGCCCCGAAGGCTCGGCTCTCCAGTCCTCCAACATGACGCTTGAGAGCCCGAAACTCCCGGAAAACCTCACTGGCAACGTGCAGGCGTTCTCCGACGATGACCTGAAAGCTTTTGCCAAGATATCGGATGCCATGATAACAGTGGCTGAAAACGAGGTCAGCGCCGCAAAAGTCAACCTCAACAAGTCCCAGGAGTACGACAGGGTGTTCGCGTTCTTTGAGGCAGACCTTGAAAACCAGAGGACGCTCTTGGACAAGGGCTACCTGTTCACTGCGGCAAACAACGTGTTCACGCACCTTGTCGACATATCGCTTTTGCAAACAGGCACTGTGTCCAGGGCAGACCTTGAAAATGCGTACGCCAAATCCAATGCGTGTGTTATGGCGCTTGACGACCGTGAGGAGAACATAGGCAACTTCGAATGGGTCAGCGCAGCGCGCCTGAGGAAGACCTGGGCGCTTGACAAGATTAACCAGACCAACATATACAATGTCTCAGGCAGCGAGGAAAACTACATGGCATATACCAACCTGGTATATGCGCAGGATTGGTGCCTGGTCGCAAGCCTGGTCCTGGACGCGTCAAAAGGATATGCTGGCGTTGAAGTCAACGAGTCAGTCCTGTCAGGGTACGCGAAAGGCGAGATTGACAGCGCATCAAACGCCATGACAAGCGCCAAAAGCACAGACACCGACCTGCAATGGCATCTCGACATGGCAAAGGCCGATTACGGGAGCGGGTATTATTACGCGGCAGTCATGGACTCGCAATACGTCTCAAGCTTTCTCGAGGCGGATTCCGACTACCGCACCATGAACAAGTCGGAATTGAACGCAAGCATCCAGGCGCTATACAAGGAACAGTTCAAGTCGGCATGGGCAAAGATATACCAGACCCAGGGCAGGTACCTATTCGACGCCGCCGGGAAAGACCCTGCCAAGGCGCAGACAGCATACCAGATACTCATGCTCTCAAAACGCCTTGACGCCAGTTTTGGATACGCGCAGGCAATGCTTTTGGAAAAGGGCAAGGTTGCAGAGCCGCCAGTTCAGGCTGCCCAGGACATTGGGGCGGCAATCCAGGCATATGGCGCGCAGATTTTCGCAGTTCTTGTCCTCATTGTGGCAAGCATTGCGGTTTTCTTTGGATTCCGCCGCTATTTTTCAGGAAATAACGCCAGCAAGCGCAAAGGCAGGCGCTGACATCCGCCCGCGCGGGAAGGCAAAAGGCATATATAAGCCAACCAGCATTAGTTTCACAAAGCAGGGTTTGACGGGTGGGATTTGTGCTATTGCTTGAAAAGGTGAGGAAGGCGTTCGCGGAAGAGCTCAAAGGCGTGAAAAAATGCGCCGTCGGCTATTCAGGCGGGCTTGATTCCACGGCAATGATTGTGCTTCTTGGAAAGCTGGGCATAGAGACAACAGCAGTGGTGCTTGATTTCGGGCAGGGCAAGGAAAAATTTGAGCGCGCGCGCAAGCTTGCAGGCAAACTCGCGTCGAAATCCTTTGTGATTGACGCCCGCGAAGAATTCTACTCAAACATCAACAGGGGCATAATTGCAAACACAATGTTCAACGGGCATGTCAATTCCGAAGGATTGTCAAGGCCCATAATCGCCTTGCACCTGGCGCGCATAGCAAAGGAAAACGGGTGCGACACTATAGCGCACGGCAGTTCTGGAACAGGAAATGACCAGCACAGGATGGAGAACGGCCTGAGGGCGCTTGCGCCCTGGGCGAGGGTGATAGCGCCGGTCCGGGACTGGGACCTGAGGCGCGAGGAATGCGCAAAGTTCCTGGCAGGCGAGGGCCTCAAGGGCGTGTCGGACGGGGGCAGCACAGGCATATCGGCAGACGAGTCCATGTGGGCGCGGACAATCAGGGGAGTCTCTGAAAAGGCGGACGGCATCCCAAAAACCGCATTCAAGTGGGTTGGCAACAGGACGAAGCGCGCGGTCGAACTCGAGTTCAGGTTCGAGAAGGGCGCGCTGGTTGGCGTGAAGGCTGATGGCAAGACGTACAATGGCTATGCCGCTTTCGAGGAAT
>JAKALW010000026.1 GCA_021823945.1 Microcaldota archaeon | reverse complement strand
CTCTCGCTGTGTCATTGTTTTTTGGCGCGGTGTCCGGCTATTTCCCGGCGCGTCAGGCGGCAAAGCTTCCCGCTATAGTGGCTTTGAGACGGGAATGAATCGGGCTTGCCTTGGCGCTTCTTTGTTGGCAACATCTAATATTACGTCTCTCATGTCTTCCGGGATAAACGGCTTGCTAACTATTTTGTCTATGTCGGGCATGCCCTCTTCATTGCCGACGCAGTCGTCCATTGCTACCACTTTGGGCTTGTCCCTGAAGTTCTCAATGATGTATTTTACCACATCGCGGCTGTTTTCGCCAGCCACAAGACGCAGGCCCAAAAGCACAATGTCGCAGTTGCCGCCTCTTTTGAAAAAGTCAATGGCGCCTTTGCCCCAGTCGACACTTTTATCTCACTGCACTCTGAAAGCGACATGTCCAAGGGCATCCAAGTCACTGCGTCATGTTCAACTATGAGCACGCGCAGGTCGGACAGTTTTTTTCGCGCTCTGTCGCATATTCTCCACTGAGGGCAGTTTTCCGGAAATTTCCGCGCTCTTGCCGCCTGTATTGTGCCGGAACCTTGGCCCCGGCCATATTTGCATCTGTGTGGGCGTTTATCATGTCGTATCTCCATTTTCTGTTTCCAAACCTTTGCTTAGCGGAACTGTGAATATGAATTTAGCCCCATTGCCATCCTCGGTTTCTACCCAGACCTTGCCGCCGTTTTTCTCGACAAACTCCTTGACAAGCATTAGCCCGAGGCCGGTGCTGCTTCTGCCCTCAGTGTCATTAGTGGAAATCTTTTCAATAAAGAGCTTTTCTTTGGTTTCTTTTTGTATGCCCATGCCGCTGTCCTTTACCCATACCTTTGCCATGGCGCCGTTTTTTTCGGCGCCTATCTCGATCTCGCCGCCGGGCGGCGTGAATTTTATCGCGTTTGACGCCAGGTTCCTTATGGCTGTGCTTATAGCGTTGCTGTCTGCGATTATCTGGATGCCGTCAGGCACCTGGTTTATTAGCGCCAGCTCTTTCTGTGCTGCGCGCAACTCCATCGTCTTTATCTGCTCCTGCGCAATGCCTCGAAGGTCCAGGCTCGACTTTTTCATCTCAATTTTGCCGCTTGAGAGCCGCGCCCAGGTCAGGAGCTTTTCAAGCAGGCAAAATCCGTTCTTGACAGACTCATTGAGCATCATGGATATTTTGTCCCTATCCGCTTCGTCCTCGTAATCTTTGTTTACGAGTATATCCGAGAAGCCAAGGAGACCCTGGAAAGGGCCTCTCAGGTCATGGCTTATTACTTCCTGTATCATGTTTTTCAGGTCTATCTCGCGCTCAAGGCTCTTTTGCATGTTCATCATGTCATTTATGTCCTCGACAATGCCTATCATGTAATAGCCGCCTGGCGCACGCGGGGACGCAATCTTTGAAACCCTCAGATTGGCCCACACTGTCTCCCCATTTTTTGATATGTGCCTCTTTTTCATTTCAACGCTTTCCAATTCGCCGCTTGCAAGCTTGCGCATGTTGCCTGCGGCGGTTTCGAATTCGTCCGGATGTATTATGTCCATTATTGTCTTGCCGTCAAGCTCCTTGCTCCCGTACCCGAGCATTTTTTCCAATGCAAAATTAGCTGCTGTGATTGCTCCGGAGCTGTCGACAAAGCAAATGCCGGTGGCGGACTTGTAGAATATCTCCTTGAATTTCTGCTCATTGTCGAAAAGCCTGTTGCGCGTCTCTATCTCGCCGGTTATATCGTTGAACACGATGACCGTGTTCTTGGCGCATCCATCGTTTAGTGGCAACGCTATCGTCTCAATGTCGGCCCATATGGCTTCGCCGCCCTTTTTTGCCACGCGATATATTCCGGACAAGAGATCGTCGCTTTCGAGCTGCCTGGCTATTTGCGCGGCCTCGGCGCCAGCGTCTATGTCTTGCGCCAGAGTGGCGTAGCTTTTGCCAACGACTTCCCGTTCCTCATAGCCGAACCTTTTGGTGAATGCGGGATTTACCTTGAGTATTGTGCCATTTTCGTCGCCAATTGCGGCCGCGAACCCTGTCTTTTCAAAAAGAGCCATATATCCGTTGATTTTTTCGGCTTTCAGCATGTCCTGCGCGAGCGCTCTTTCCTCGATTAGGCATTTTGCGGTGTATGTCTGGAAGGGAGTTTTATGGAGCCAAACCTTTTGTATGAAAGTAGATTTTTCGTATTTGTCAGCCAAGATCTTTATTTCTTTGAAGCCCATTTTCTCAAGTCTTGTATCTTGTTATAAATAACTGTATTTAGCGGTTCTTGTTTATAATGTTTTCTAGGCTGGCGAGCTTAAACAGCGCCACAGAAGCTTTTGAACATGCTTAATAATCCACAAAAATTAGCTGTTTTGTGCGAGGCTGCTGTTCCCGCAAGCCTGTCATTTTGGAAAAAAAGAAAAAGGAGAAGTAAAAAAAAAGAAGAAAAGGGGAAAAATGGAGGCTTAGTAGTCTCCCATTCCGCCCATGCCGCCCGGGGGCATGCCGCCTGCGCCAGCTCCGCCGGACTTGCCCTTCGAGGATATCATGTCGTCAATCCGCAGCAGCATCCTTGCGGCCTCTGACGCGGACTGTATGGCCTGTTTCTTCACCTTCGCAGGCTCAAAAACGCCTTCCTTTTTCATGTCCGCAATTGCGCCAGTATAAACGTTCACACCGAAGTGCACGCCGTCCGCGCTCTTGTGCTTTGTCCTCAAATTGACAAGCAGGTCTATCGCGTCCGAGCCCGTGGATTCCGCAAGAGTGCGCGGGACTATTTCAAGCGCCTCAGCGAATGCCTGGATTGCAAGCTGTTCCCTGCCGCCGACTTCCGTGGCGTACTGACCAAGCTTCGCGGCAATCTCGATTTCCGCCGAGCCGCCGCCAGTGACGTATTTGCCGTCCTCAATCGCGGATGAGACCGCGCCAATCGCGTCCGTTATCGCGCGCTCAGCCTCCGCCACCACGTGCTCCGTCGAGCCCCTGACAAATATCGTCGCCGACTTGGCGTTCGGGCAATTCTCGACGAACACCATGGATTCGCCAGCAATTTTCTTCTCCACGACGTCGCCTGCGACGCCCAGGTCCTTTGCCGTGAGGTCGTCAAGAGTTGTCGCTATTTTCGCGCCTGTCGCGCGCGCGAGCTTCTCCATGTCGGACTTCTTGACGCGCCTTACTGCCGCGACGCCCTTCTTTGACAAGAAGTGCTGCGCCACGTCGTCGATGCCCTTCTGGCAGAAGACTATGTTCGCGCCCGTCGATGTGATTTTCTCCACCATGTCTTTCAACATTTTTTCCTCCTGCGCGAGGAATTCCTGCATTTGCGTCGGGGACGTTATCTCTATCTTCGCGTCCACCTCGGTCTTTTCAATCTCGAGCGCCGCATCGATGAGCGCCACTTTCGGGTTCTTCAATGACTTTGGCATTCCGGGGTGCACGATTTCCTTGTCTATGAGCACTCCCTGGATGACGGCTGTGTCGTTTATTTCGCCGCCCGCCTTTTTCTCGATTTTCACAAGCTCGTGGTCGATGACGTATTTGCCGTCCTTGTGTTCCGCCACCTGCGTGACTGCCTTGACAACAAGCCTCGCGAGCACGTCTTTCTGGTCGCCTATGCCAACCGACTTGGAGCCCATTGAAACAGCCGCAATCTCCTCAAGGACCTTCGTGTCCTTTATGTCGACTTTTGTCGCGATTGTGTCTAGTATGGCGATTGACTTTATCGCCGCGAGGTTGTAGCCCTTCACAATCGTGCTCGCGTGGATGTTCTGATCGAGCAAGTCGCCCGCCTTTTTCAAAAGCATTCCCGCAATCATGACCGATGTTGTCGTGCCGTCGCCGACCTCCTTGTCCTGGGTCTTGGCGATTTCTACCATGATTTTCGCAGCCGGGTGCTCAACGTTCATTTCCTCGAGTATCGTAGCGCCGTCGTTAGTTATCACAATGTCGCCAAGCTCGGAGACGAGCATCTTGTCCATGCCCTTTGGCCCCAAAGTCGTCCTGATGGCGTTTGCCACCGCGTATGCGACCGCTATGTTGGTTCTCTGCGCATCCCTGCCAAGCACGCGCGTCGCGCCTTCGGGAAGTACCAATATCTGCTGCCCTTCTAGGTTTTTCGACATATTCTCTACCTCTTTATTTTCGTTAGAATCAGCCAATGCCGCAAAACATTGCGCCTTGCATTGGTGGTGGATATTAATGCGGGTAAAAGAATAAATACCTTTGCACGCAGGCTGGATATGCGTGCGGTGTGCGCTCCCTTCCAAGGCATGGGATAAGAATATATTATATTGGATGGATATTATTCCCTGGGTGGGACTTATCGTGGATATAAGCTTGTTTGTGACAAACCCATTGCTGGGCTTATTTTCTCTGATTCATTCGTACGTGTTTTTCGCCGCGCTTGTTTTCGTTGCGTGGCTCTATCTCGCCTCGCGAAAGGGCACAGCAAATCGCGCTGCATTGTCCGCAATGGCGCTTCTCCTCGCATTCCTGCTTGCCGCCGCGTCTAAGGAATATTTCGCCATACCGCGCCCGTGCGCGACAGGAGCGGTTATTTCCCTTGTTCCGTGCCCTGCCGAGTTCTCATTTCCAAGCGTCCATACAGCGGTTGCTTTCGCGCTTGCCCTGCCATTCATAGGCACAGCCGCCTTCTTCCCGCTTTTGGCATTTGCAATTATCGTGGCTTTCAGCAGGCTCTATCTTGGCGTGCATACGCCCTATGACATCGCAGGCGGGCTTGCGCTTGCGGTCCTGTGCTTTGGCATTTCATGGGCGCTGACGCAGCGGTCCCGCTCGCTATACGCTCCAAAAAGCGGTTCGCACAGTTACTCGCACGCGGCGGCTGAAAACCTCCGGCAGTTCCTGCACATGTGCATAGGCGTATTCGCAATCCTCGTGTTCGTGTTTCTGGGCAGGCAGGCGGCATGGTACATATTTTTCGCCGCGCTCCTGCTTGCCATAACCCTGCTAGGGCTGATAATTTCGGGCGTGAAGCTCGGCTTCACGACCTCGGTTTTCCGCATGCTTTCCAGGGCGCGCACAAGTGATTTCCACGAATACGACCTCGGGCTTGTCTGGCTCCTCGGAGGCATAAGCCTGATACTCCTCACGCTTGACGGCCCCGCCGCAATCGTGTCGCTTGTGGCGCTTGGAATTGGCGATTCACTGTCGACTTTCTTCGGCAAGCAGGGCAAAAACAGGCTGCCTCACAACCGCATGAAGACCTGGGAAGGATCGTTTTCCATGTTTGGCAGCTGCCTGCCGGCAGTCCTGCTTTTCGGCTGGCTTGGGATTGTCTGGGCTGTGCTTGTGGCATTCGTGGAAAGCCTGCCCATAAAACTTGACGACAACCTTACCATAGCGCTCTTCTGCGTTGTTTTCTTCCTGCTCTTCTGAACCCAAGCACCCTCGGGCAGTGGGCACAGCGCCGCCTTTCCTCATATAGCCTAATAAACTTTTTTTGCGCAATTAATCATGCAGCAATTCACCTTTAGCCTGTATGCCGCCCGTTTGCTGGTCGGCAAATGCGGGTTTTTGGAGTTTCAGGTATATGCCATGCCCCACACAAATAAATTCCACCAGAAGACAGCAGGCTTCCCGGTTGCTAAATACGGGGGCAAACTTGCAGATGGCATCAGGCAAAAACAACCTGGCTGCCCGTTCGCATGCGGCGGCGCAACGCGGTCTGCACAGCGCGCAAGGATAGCTCTTTTTTCAAGCAAGTCCAAGAAAATGGACGAATCCGAGAAATTCAGGATTTGCATTGCCAACCTTGAGAAATATGTGTCCAGGTTGGGCCTGTCCGACCCGTCTTCCTATGTGATTATCCATGGCTCCGGCATGGATGATTTCTCAAAAGGCGTGCTGATTTCGGAATCCAAGGGCATATTTGTCAAGTCGGGAAAGCAATCCCTTATTGTTTATTCAAGGCAGTATTCCGTGGCGTGCACAGGCGCTGCCCAGGCAAGGGAAAAAATAGCGTGGTACCTTGCAGGCCTGAAAAACCCGTTGACAAAAGAGTCGGGCGAAGCCCTGGAAAGCGCCACTGAAAAGGAGCTGCGCGCGGGTGTGGAGCTTGTCACCCAGGACCTGGTAATGCTTGCAAGGCTCGAGGGCTGCCTGTCAATATATTTCGCCCGCGGCTTCATTTCAGCAAGCGAGATATATTCATGACAGGCGCGAGCGGCCTATTCCTCTTTTTCCGAATTCCCGTCTGCCGCTTTTTTCTTCTGTTTTGAAAGGGGCTTTTTCCGAAGCCCCGCCGCGACTTTCCCCGCCTGCCTCTTTGCAGGCGTGAATATCTCCTGCGGCGCTTCCATGTCCACTATGTCTTTCAGGCCTGACGGGACGCCCCTGTCGGCATTGCCTTTCCTTTTTTCCTGCCTGGCATGCGGCTTTTTCGCGTGTTCATGGTGTTCCGGGTGGGGCCTGATTTCCTGCGGAGTCTCAAGCCGCTTTTCTTCGGATTTCTTTTTCTGCATGTAGGCATAGTAAGCAGCCCCGGCAACAATGAGGACGAGCAATATTGTGCCGCCCAGGGCCGCAGTCGCCCCAAACCCGAACAGTGCCTGCTCCTGCACTGTCTTTGGAGGGCTTATGGGAGGAATCTGGATGCCCCCTGTGCTGTTGTTTGCTTGCGCGGGCGTTGTGTTCTGGGGCGGTGCGGGCGTTACCTCCTGCTTTGCGACGCTCACGCTCGTAGTGGCGCCCATGTACGCGAATGTGTACGTGCCTGCGGCTGCGGGCGTGAAGTATGCCTCGCCATTGCTGTTGGTCGGGTCAAGCGTTGTCTCTGCGCCGTTGCCCCGAACAAGCGCCACCGCGCCCTTGACCGCGCCTGCGCTTGAAGAGAATATGACTAATTTTATCTGGTTGCCCTCGGTTGCCGTTTTTGGCGCAACCAGTGTGAACGATTCCGCGGTCTGGTTGCTTTGGCTTGAGTTTGAGCCTGCCTGGCTTTTTTCCGAGACAATAATGTTTATCTGCTCAGCCTTGCTTGCCACAAGCGTGATGTTTTTTTTGTCGTAGCTGAGCGCGTCGCTTGAAAGCACTAGCGTGTAAGTGCCCGGCGCAATGCTTGTGATGATGTAAGTGCCCGTAGGCGCTATGATGCTTCCCTTCGCGCCGACCACGAAAACGCCGTTTTGCATGAGCCTGACGCTCTCGTTGAAAAGCTCCTTTGCGGGCGCTCCGTCAGCGTATGCCACCTGGCCGTAAATGGACGCGAGCTGGGTCTCCCACATAACAAAGTCCCTGACAACGTCAGAATTGACATCGACGATCGCGACTGTTTGGGGATAGCCGTCGCGGGTGAACCTGAGCATGTAATTCCCGGGCGTGGTTATGTTGAACGAGTACTTGCCCTCGGACGCGGCTGTGATTGTCGAGATGACGGCGCCCGACTGCATGAGCTCCACAATGGTGCCCGTGAGCCGCACGCCCTGGTCGTTCCTTATTGTGCCGGACAGGACAAATGCGTTTGAAATGCCAGCAACCAGGGCAATCAATATCGCGGTTATTATCAGGTATCTTGCGGCAGCCATCTAGTTTCACCAGCGCGCGTAATGTGGGGCGCCTGTTTGTAGATTATTACCTGCATTTGTTTCTTTTTGCTTATATAGCTTATCTTTCAAATCAAGCATGGAGCGGGTTTCTTCTTTTATCTTGTTGGATTTGCCGCGCGCCCATGGTGCAAGTTTATTGCAGGGTGATTCTTGTGAAAAAGGCTGTATTGGTCCTTGACATGCTCAATGACTTTGTAACTGGGAAGCTCGCGTGCCCGCGCGCGCAAAGGATAATCTCGAACATACGGCTGGTCCTCGTGGCAGCGCGGAAAGCGGGTGTCCCGGTGATTTATTCAAACGACGCGCACCTGCCGGGTGTGGACCACGAGTTCTCGGTCTGGGGGGAGCACGCGCTTGCCGGCACCCGGGCAGCGCAGGTGATACCCGAGCTTGCGCCGAAAAAGGGAGATTACATTGTCCCGAAAAGAAACTACAGCGGGTTTTTCGAGACCGACATGGACGGGCTTTTGCGCGGGCTTGGCGTGGAGGAAGTGGTACTTTGCGGGCTTCACGCGCACATATGCGTGCGCCACACTTCCGCGGACGCGTTTTTCCGCGGCTATGGCATAACGGTCATTGGCGACGGCGTGGAATCCTTCACGGACGAGGATTACAAGTCGGGGATTGAATACGTCAAGATGGCGTACAAGGCGAGGATTGCGGATTCCGATGAGATAATCCGGGAATTCGGGAAAAGTGGGAAACCCGGCTCCTGAAAACGGGCGGGGCGCCTATCCGCGGCAGTCAATCGCATGGGGCTGCCAGCGCGGCTGTTCCCTGTGCGCAAGCCCCCAGTCTGACGGGCTTTTTGCTTCAGGGCTGGCCCCATTCGATTTCGTAATACTCGAACCTGCTTTTCGGAAGCGATATGCTTTTCACGAAGTAGTATGTCACCGAGGTCTCCCTGTCCACTATTGCGATTGCGAGATTGAGCCCGGTCTTCTTGCACATCTCAAGCGCCTCGGAAAGGAGTTCGCCGCCTATCTTTTCCTCCTCGGAAATCGCCATCATAAGGTATTTCGGCTCGCTGGTCTTGGGGTTCTGGGCAATCGGCCCTTCCCTGTGGTAAAGGAGGAAATCAGGCTCGAACCTGCTTTTTTTGGATTTCGCCTTCTTGCCAGGTATCGCGAGTATGAAGGTCTTGTTGACAGAATGCGCGAGCCGGATTGCCCGCGCCCACTCGGAAACCAGCATCTCGCAGGAGCGCGGGAACACCTGTATCACGTGCCTTGAATGCACCCAGCCGCCGTTTCCCGCAACCGGGCTTGCGCCCGGGAAATAAAGCCTGAAATGCGTGCCGAACTTGAACCCGGTCTTGACGACGTATCCGCAATTGCGCCATTCCTCGAATACCTCGAAAAGCCTGTCAAAGTCGAGGTGCGCGGCAAGCGCGGCCTTGCGCACCTTTGCCGCGCTGGCATTATCAAGCCTAAGCGACTTTTTCTTCAAAAGCAGCATTGCCTCAAAAACGTCCAATTTCAGGAGCCTTCCGCGCGTGTGCGCCTTGTAAGTGCCATACTGCCCAAGCCAGAATTTCTCATACGCCGCCAGGCCCGCCTTTGTGTCGTCGGCTATCACTGTCAGGCTGCCAGGCATGAAATGGCCGGACAGGCGAATTTTTCCAAGCGCGAACCTGCCCTTCCTGTATTCCTTTGCAGCTCCTGCGGAGGAATACGGGGGCGACATGTCGTTCGGGCCTTTTGCCACGAGCCCCCTGTCCTTCCAGTCCTTGTATGCGTAATGCCTTGGGACCAGTCTTGGGGTTTCCAGTGCCTTGAAAGCCTCGTGCATGCCAAGCGCCTTGCCTGACATGGAGACGCAGGGCGCGTTTCTCGCCTCGGCAAGGTAGAGCGCTTCCTCTGGCGACAA